>QIGO01000067.1 GCA_003230015.1 Alphaproteobacteria bacterium
CGAGACGGCCGCGAATTGCGGCCCGCCGGCCCTCCGGCGCGCCCGCGCAGACGTGGACCAAAGGTCCACTGTCGTGAGCGACCAAGACTCTTCTCGCGAGCGCAACAGACTCTTCTCGTCAGCGACAAAAACACTCAACAAAAAAACTAGCTCTCGCTGCCCCAGCCGAATTCCAGCAGCACGCCGCAGGCCTGTTCCGCCGACACCAGCACGGTGCCGTCGGGCTCGCGTTCATACTCGATTTGCTGACCGGAAAGGTAGAGCGCCGTGGCTTTCGGGTCGCGCACGGCCAGGGTCAGCGCCGCCAGCCGAGGCAGGCTCAGCGTCGTGTCCAGCGCCACATCATAATGGCGTTTGGGGAATGCCTTGGGTGTCACAAACAGCAATGTCCCGTTGCCTGTCGCCACGCTAAGAGCGCCGCGGCGCACATCGCCGCGAATGGCATCGGCGCCGAACAATGTGCCATAGCCCTCGCGGACCCCGTCCAGGGACTCCATCACCACCGTCACCTCGGCGATGGCATGTGCCCCATTCGGGTGTGACAGCAAATCCGGCCGACGCAGCAAATCTGCGGTCAGATGGTGGAATGCATCCAGTTGCAGGCCTGGTGTCAACTCTGCGGGCAGCGGCACCAGCTTGAAGCGCAATGTCTGCTCGCCATCGGCATATCCGATCAGCCGGCCCAGATCCCGTGTCGGTTGTGCCGGGTAGCCGAGACCGTTGAGCCAATCGGCCAGCTGCGAGGCATCCTCCGTGCCCAGCCGGATCTTATAAAGCCCGTCGCCACCGGCGAGAAACTCATCGAGATCGCTGACATATTGGCTGCCATCGACTATGCCCAGCAGTTCCACATAATCATCGGGGAAAACGATGGTGTAGTTTGCCGTGCCCCAACCGATATGCCGTCCCCGCGGCGCCACCGTAAAACCAAGCCGCGTAAATGTGTCCCGGGCAACTTCGAGGTCGCTGACGCCGATGCGCGCATGATCGATCCCCGTGACCGGACGCCGGGCTGTTTCTTGATCGACCACATTCATCGTCATGCTGGGCCTCTGCCCTTCTCACAATGCACCGTGTAGCCAGGCCCGCCCCGGTGCGAGCGCGGCCAATGGCAACACGGACCTATCCAAACGGAGAGCCCCTAGGGCACAGGCCCCGCAAGGCACTACCCCCTCCGCAGTATATATTGAAACACGGTTGCCGCTTCCCGGCAAACTATCGCGACGATCCCAGGACCCGCCCCGCCACCGCGTCGAGTCGGTCACACAGCGCCCCGTCGCGGCTGCCGGGCGCGGTAATGAGCGCGTTATCCAGCGCCCGCTGGCACCCGGCGCCGCAAATTTCCCCTCGCCGCGCCAATTTTTCCGCCGCCGCCGCCACCAGCTCTTTTGCCCTGCCGGCATTCGCCAACAAGACCGCGATCACCTTATCCACTGTCACCGCGTCATCATCGTCATGCCAGCAATCATAGTCGGTGACCATGGCGACGGTGGCATAACAAATCTCTGCCTCCCGCGCCAACTTCGCTTCCGGCATGTTGGTCATCCCGATCACCGAGCAACCCCAGCTGCGATACAACGCCGATTCCGCGCGGCTCGAGAATTGCGGCCCTTCCATCACCAGATAGGTGCCGCCCCGCACCATCTCGACGCCCACATCCCCCGCCGCGGCCATCAGCGCATCGCCTAGCCGGCCGCATACCGGGTCCGCCATGCTCACATGGGCCACCATGCCGTTGCCGAAAAAGCTCTTGTCGCGGGCAAAAGTACGGTCGATGAACTGATCCACCAGGACGAACACGCCCGGCACCAACTCTTCGCGCAACGACCCCACCGCCGACAGGGAGATAATTTCGGTCACGCCAACCCGCTTCAACGCGTCGATATTGGCCCGGAAATTGAGTTCCGACGGCGCCAGGCGGTGGCCGCGCCCATGACGCGGCAAAAAAACCAATTGCTGCCCGCCCAAGGCCCCGAACATCAAATCATCCGAGGGCTCGCCGAAAGGCGACTCAACACTCTCCCAGCGGACATTCTCCAAGCCGTCGATATCGTAGACGCCACTGCCGCCGATAATACCAACGACCGGCGGCACCCCAGGCACACTCACCGACCCGGCCTCCCCATCCACTATGCGTGGCCAACCACATGGGCTAAGCCCACCAACCCATCGGCCGCAACGACTTGCGTGTTAATGAAGGTCTGCCCACATTTTGCGCTTCGAAGCGTATAGCAGCCCGGCCAGGATAATCAGAAAGATAACGACAACAAACCCCGTTTGTTTGCGCCGCTCCAATTCCGGTTCGGCGGCCCATGCCAGGAATGCGGAAACATCACGCGACATTTGTTCGGCTGTTGCCGCCGTCCCATCGGCATATTCCACCGCATCGTCGAACAGCGGCTCGGGCATGGCGATTGTCCAGGATTTGAAGTAGGGGTTGTATTCCGTGCCCGGGCTCGGCTCCAGACTTTCCGGCAGTTCCTCGCCATAACCGGTGAGCAACGCGTAAACATAGTCCGGCCCCGACCGTATTTTGGTAATCAGTGTCAGATCCGGCGGAAAGGCGCCGCCATTAGCGGCCCGCGCCTGTTGCTCATTGTCGAACGGCTGGAAATAGGGGTCCGAGGGCCGTGCCGGCCGCTCGAAGCTGTCGCCAAATTCGTCCGGACCGTCGACGACGTCATTCTCGGCCGCGATCGCTTTTATTTCCTCCGCGGACAACCCGATTCCGATCAGATGCCGATAGGCCAAGAACTCAAGCGAATGGCAGCTCGCGCAAACTCGATTGAACACATTGAACCCGCGCTGCAACTCGGCCCGGTCGAATTTTCCGAATATCCCGTCGAACGACCATTCCTGTTCGGTCGGCTTGCGCGGCTTGCCATCCTCCGACGCTGTAGCGGCAACCAGGGGCAATGCAACCAGCGCTGCAACGCCGACGAAACCAATCCCCAAGCGACCCAGCATCACGCCTTCTCCATCGGCTTGGCGGCGGCCCCGGAGCCCACCGGCCCACCACCTTTTTGAGTTCCCAGGACTGCCGCCGAGATACTTTCCGGCAACGGCAGCGGTCTCTCGAACCGACCCAGCAAGGGCAATACGACAAGGAAGTGGATGAAGTACCACGCCGTCGTGATGCGCCCGAGAGCGAGGAAGTCAAACGACTCGATGCCCTCGAATACCGTTTCGTTTGGCGGTTTTCCGCCCACATAACCAAGCACCAGCACATTGGCGATGAAGATCCAAAAGAACCACCTGAAAATCGGCCGGAACTTACCGCTGCGCACTTTCGCGGTATCCAGCCAGGGCAACACGAACAACACGAATATCGACGCGAACATGGCGATCACACCGGCCAACTTCGCCTCGATAAACCAGATTGCGGGCACCGCGCGCAGGATCGCGAAGAATGGCAGGAAATACCATTCCGGCACGATTTCCTCCGGCGTCTTTAAGAAATCGGCTCTTTCGTAATTCTCCGGCTCGGAGAAAAAGTCCGGCGCGAAGAACACCACGATGGCAAAAATCACCAAAAACACGCCGAGGCCGAAACTGTCCTTGATTGTGTAATAGGGATGGAAGGGCACCGTGTCTTGTTTGCTCTTCGGCTCAATCCCCAAAGGGTTGTTCGAGCCCGTGACATGCAGCGCCACCACATGCAATCCCACCACCCCGACAATCAGGAACGGCAGCAGAAAATGCAGGGCATAAAACCGGTTCAACGTCGGGTTAGCGACCGTGAAGCCACCCCACAGCCATGTCACCACCGCGTCGCCCACCAACGGGATGGCCGAGAACAGATTGGTGATAACCGTCGCGCCCCAGAAGCTCAGCTGCCCCCAGGGCAGCACATAGCCCATGAAGGATGTTGCCATCATCAGCAGCAGGATCACCACGCCCAGCATCCACAGCAATTCGCGCGGTGCCTTGAACGAGCCGTAATACATGCCGCGGAATAAGTGGATATAGACAACGATAAAGAAGAATGACGCCCCGTTCACATGCACCAGCCGGATAAACCAGCCTGAATTCACATCCCGCATGATCCGCTGGACCGAGGCGAACGCCAGATCCACATGCGGCGTGTATTGCATCGCCAGCCACAGCCCGGTGACGATCATCGTCACCAGCAGGAACATGGCCAGCGCGCCGAAATTCCACCAATAGTTGAAATTCCGTGGCGCTGGGTACTCGCCATATTCTTTTTGCATGTAGGAGAAGATCGGCAGCCGGCTGTCGATCCACTTGACCAGTCCGCCCCCGGCACCGGTTTCGATAGAATTTGCGCTCATGGCCGCCCCTGCCTCAGCCGACACGTATGGAACTATCGGTCAAAAACGCATATTCCGGAACGTCCAGATTGCGCGGTGCCGGCCCCTTGCGGATTCGGCCTGATGTGTCGTAGTGGGAACCGTGGCAGGGACAGAACCAGCCGTCGTACTCGCCCCGGTTGTCGTCTGTTTTCTGTCCCAGTGGGACGCAGCCCAGATGTGTGCAGATACCCACGACCACCAGCCATTCCGGCTTCAAGACGCGCTCGCCATCGCTTTGCGGGTCGGGCAAATCCTCCGGCAGCAGGTTGGCCAGGGCGATTTCTTCTTCCGTGCGATGGCGGATGAACACCGGCTTGCCGCGCCACACCACGGTCACGCTTTGCCCGACCTCGATCGCCGAGAGATCCGCCTCGGTACTCGCCAATGCCAACACGTCGGCCGATGGGTTCCACGCGTCAATGAATGGCCAAATTGCCGCCGCACCGATGGCTGCCGCAAACGCCCCTGTCGTTATGTACAGGAAGTCCCGACGGCCCTCGTCATGCCCGTCATGGTCTTGCACCTGTTCGCTCATTGTCGTCGCAACCCCCTACTGCGCGGCCCCGCAACCGGACGCTACCGCCATGCTCGCAGGTCACAAATGTGACACCGTGACGCGGGCGATAAGAACCACCTCGGCAAATGCCGGGGCGGGTATAGTCCAAATAGCCGAACTTGCATAGCCCGCGCAACCATCCTCTGGAAACCATTTACACCGCCACCACCCAGGTCACTTGCCCATGCGACTCGCCCTCTACCAGCCTGACATACCCCAGAACGCCGGTGCCATGATGCGCTTGGCCGCTTGCCTTCATGTCGCCCTGGACCTTATTGAACCGGCGGGTTTCGTGCATTCCAACCGCCATCTGCGCCGCGCCGGCATGGACTATCTCGACGATCTCGATTTCACCCGGCACGACTCTTGGGACGCCTATTTGCAGGCCCCGCGTGGCCGCCTGATTCTTCTCACCACCAAGGCCGATTTATCTTATCTCGAGCCCACCTATCGCCGCGATGACACATTGTTGGTGGGTCGCGAGTCGGCAGGTGTCCCGCCCGCCGTGCACGACACCGCCGACATCCGTGTCCGCGTGCCCATGGCCCCCGGCCTGCGCTCCCTGAACGTGGCGCTTGCCGCGGCAATGGTGCTAGGTGAGGCGATGCGGCAAACTCAACAATTCCCCACCCGAGGCCACCGATGACCGAGACCACCGACAGGCAGCAGCGGGCCAGCGCCTGGTTTGCCCAATTGCGTGATGACATATGTGCCGCCTTCGAGGCTTGCGAGGATGCGCACACCGGCACATACGCCGATCGGCCTGCCGGCCGGTTCGAGCGCAAATCCTGGCGCCGCGACACTGGCGAGCCCGGCGACGGCGGCGGTGGCGTGATGGCCGTCATGCATGGCCGGGTCTTCGAGAAAGTCGGTGTCAATATTTCCACGGTGCATGGCAGCTTCTCCGAGGAGTTCCGCAACAACATACCTGGTGCCGGCGACGACGGCGGATTTTGGGCCAGCGGCATTTCCCTGGTTGCCCACCTGCACTCCCCTTTGGTCCCCGCTGTGCATATGAATACCCGGCATATCGTCACCACCAAGAGTTGGTTCGGCGGCGGCGGCGACCTCAATCCCAGTCATCCCAACGACCGCGACACCGCAGACTTCCACGGCGCCTTCAAAGCCGCCTGCGACGCCCACGAAGTTGCCGACTACGAGAAATACAAGAACTGGTGCGACGAATATTTTTTCAACAAACATCGCGGCGTCCCGCGCGGTGTCGGCGGTATTTTCTACGACTATCTCGACAGCGGCGACTGGTCGGCTGATTTCGCTTTTACCCAGGATGTCGGGCGCGCCTTTTTGAACACCTACCCAGCACTGGTGCGCCGCCGCCAGAATGAACCCTGGACCGACGAGCAACGCCACCGCCAGCTGGTTAAGCGCGGCCACTATGCCGAGTTTAATCTCCTCTACGACCGCGGTACTCAGTTCGGCTTAAAGACCGGCGGCAATGTAGAGGCCATACTGATGTCCTTGCCGCCGGTCGCCATCTGGCCATAGCCGGCACCCTCTGCCGGGCCAGGCAGTAAGAGGACTCAAAAATGACACCGCGCCTTCGGCTTTTCCTGCCCTTCATGCTGTTGTTGTGGCCGCTGCCTGCCACCGCCCAGCCCTTGCCCATCGACGCCTTTTACGGGCAGTTCCAGGGTTCTGGCGTCGCCGAGAACGATGACAGCCTCTATTTCGGGGTTACGGTCCGCGACGTCGATGTTCGCATCGGCCCTCGCGATCAGGGCTTTTATGTCGAATGGACCAGCGTCATCCGCAGCGGCGGCGACCCCGACAATCCGCAGATTCGCCGCCGCACCAGCCGTGTCGACTTTCAGCCCGGCGACCGCCCCGGCATTTTCCCGGCCAGCGACAGCGGCGAATTGCTGGCTGGTGAGCCGGTAATTTGGGCCCGGGTGGCCGATCAGACCCTGACCATTCACGTCATCGCCCTGGGTGACGATGGCGGTTACCGGATCCAGACTTATGACCGCACCCTGACCGGCAACGGCATGGAGCTGCGCTTCAAAAGCATTCGTGACGGCGAGCCGGTTCGCTTGGTCAGCGCCCGCCTTGTTAAAGTCGCCAACTGACGCCATTTGTCAGCAGGTAACGGTGTTTTTACCACCTTGGCCTGAGGCTGCGCAGGATCGGCTCGCATCGGCTTGGGCCAGCAACGGAGATTTAAGCGATGACACCAACTAGCTTCCGCATTCTGACATTCATCGCTGTCTTGCTATTGGCGGTCCCCGCCTATGCCCAAAGCAGCCTCGACCCGTTCATGGGCACCTATGTTGGCAGCGGCGTTGGCGTGCGCGACGGCAAACCCGACGAACAGCGCGACATGGATGTCACCATAGAACCCTACAAGAATGGTGGTTTCACGTTGAAATGGATCACCGTCATTCGCGGCCCCAGCGGCGAACGCGCCGGCGCCGACGTCAAACGGCGCGGGATCACCGAGAGCTTTCTGCCTTCGGAAGATATCCCGGGTGTTTTCATTCGCGCGCCTGAGGGCACTTTGTTCAAAAAGGCCGAATTGCCCAACCCTCTGCGCGGCGAGCCCATGCGCTGGGCGTCTATCAACGCCGAGACCATGACCGTATATTCCCTGGGCATCACCGCGACAGGTGGCTCGGAGCTGCAGATTTACCACCGCACCCTGTCCCCCAGCGGCATCGAGGCCGATTTCCTGCGCATGCGGGACGAGCAAGTGGTGCTTCGTGTCACCGGCAAACTAACCCGCACTGAGTAGGTCAGGCGTCCGCCGCCACCATCTCCCCAAGCCGTGCCAGGCACGCCTCGCGGTCGGCGCTAAAATCGCCGGCGATCCACCATTCCTCCAGTTCCCGTAGAAGCCGCCCGATAGCCGGTCCCCTGGCCACCCCCAGCGCCCGCACATCGCCGCCACGGACCGGCAACAGCGGCGGCGGCCATTGCCCCGCCAGCGCCAACAATGCCTGCCAGGCTTCATCGCGCCCCTGGTCCTGTACCACCCCTTTGGCCACCTGATCGGCCCAGGCCAAAAGCACCGAATCGACAAAATCCGCCTTGCCAAGCCGATACAGCAACGCCCGTTGTGCTGGCGGCGAAACCACTTTGTCTAGGTCCAGCGGTATCTTCGCCATCGCCGCCAGCCGCGACTTTTGTGCGTTTGACAGGCGCAACCGCTCAGCGGCCGGCCCCGCACCGCCTTCATCGGTCGCCAGCATTGCCGCCAGCCGCCGCAACGGGTCGCCACCCACGGTCCGGTCTTCGATTGGCACCAGCGCTGCCAACCGATCGATAACCAGCGCCTCTGGCAACACTAATTTGAGTATCCCCTGACCCGCCATCAGGCTCAGCACCGGCGCCGGGTCTTGCGCCCCAAGCAGGCGCAGCAATTCGTGCGCCACCCGCTCCCCCGGCAGGCTCACCAGCAGTGGCGCCATTGCCGTGCACGCCGCCAACGCCGCCTTGTCTGCCGGCGCCCGCCCGTAAACCGCCTGAAAGCGAAAAAACCGCAACAACCGCAGCACATCCTCGGTGATCCGCTGTTGCGCATCGCCGACAAAACGCACCCGCCGTGCCCGCAGATCTTCCAGCCCGCCCACCGGGTCATAGATCGCGCCGTCGCCATCGGCATAGAGTGCGTTGAGGGTAAAATCCCGCCGCCCGGCGTCGGCGGCCCAATCATCGATGAAGGCCACCGTCGCCCGCCGCCCGTCGGTCTCCACATCTGCCCGCAAAGTCGTGATCTCAAAATGCTTGAAGGGAGAATCGGGATCGTCGACGACGGCGGTCACCGTGCCATGCTCGATCCCCGTCGGCACCGTTCGCACCCCTGCCTTTTTCAGCCGGTCCATCACCTCGGCCGGCAGCAACGGCGTCGCGATATCCACATCGCTGACATCCCGGTCCAGCAGCATGTCGCGCACGCATCCGCCGACAAAGCGTGCTGGCGGACCATTCGCTGTCAGGGCCTCGACCACGCGCCGCACCGCCGGGGACCTCATCCAGGCCTTCGGCTCGATCCTTTCCGCCGGCTGCATGTTTCCCACTTCCGGAATTTATTCCGCCGGCTCCACAAATCCGGGCACGATTTTGCCATCGATGTAGCGCGATGGCACATATTGGCCGTCGGGAAGGGTTTCCTGAGTGACGGCCCAAACCGCAAAGCCGATTATCACCAGCACCAGCCCGGACCCCAACAGCCATCGCCAGGGGCCGTTTATCAACGACGGTGCGGGCCCCGGCGGCAGCCCACGCGCTTGCGCCAGCTTCCTCGTCACGCTTGCCCAAGTGAAATAAAGCACCAATGGCAGCAACAGGGGCACCAGTATCTGCAATAGCGTTCTACTCATCTGGCTGTCAGCACCTCGTAAAGGTTGATCAGCATTCCTGCCGTCGCGCCCCAAATATAGCGCTCTTCATAGGGCAATACATAGAATTGCCGCTTCCTGCCCGCAAACATTTTGCTATGCCGCTCATGATTTGCCGGATTGAGGATGAATCCAAGCGGCACTTCGAACAATTCCGCCACTTCGAAGTCGTCGAGCCGCGGCTCGAAAGTCGGCGTCACCACGCCGACGACGGGTGTCACCGTAAATCCGGTGCCCGTTTCGTAATCGTCCAGCCGGCCAATCAGCGCCACGAGATCCGGTGACAATCCTATTTCCTCCTCCGACTCCCGCAGCGCCGCGGATTCGGGCGAAGTGTCGCCGGGTTCGATCCGGCCGCCTGGAAAACTGATCTGCCCGCCATGATCGCGCAGATGTGGCGTGCGTTGGGTCAGCAAGACCCTGTATCCCTCGGCCCTTTCCACCAAAGGCACCAATACCGCCGCTTCGATCAGCTTCCCTGGATGGTGAAAACCTGGATTGAGGTCGCTATCGCCGCGCCGCGGTACGCCCGGGCCATCTCGCGAGCCGCGCCGGCCCAGCCGCGTCTGCGCCCCCGCCAGGCGCGCAATGATCTCGCTACGCTTCATGTCGGTCAAACCACCGAGCCCAACACGAAATAGACACCGCCACTCCAGACGCCAAGTTTTTGGTCCTGCATGACCCCGAGTTCGACCAATTCGTAGAACACCGAGCGTACAATCAGCGCGTCCAGATTTTCATGTACGCGTACGTAGGGTGAAGGTTCTTGAGTTTCTAGGTCGGTGACCACGCAAATTGGCTGATCGGCACCTGCCGTCACCCACCGGTCCAGGTTGGTGCGAAACCGCAACTGCTGATCGCGGCCCGCCCCCGATACGGCCATCTCGACAGCCACGAAGACCGCATCATCGACATCGATTCGCCCCTTTTCCATGGGCGTCTCCAGCCAGCACTGGCCCTGGCCGTCGCGCTTCAACACCGATGAAAATAACTTGACCAGCGGTTTACGCTCGATCAACGAACCACGATAATACCATTTGCCATCGCGGGCGATTCGAATACTGAAATGGCCGCAATCCCTCGGCCCACCGCGGTTCTTGCCGGCAATCTTGCCGGCCTGCAATGTGTGCGCTAATTCTTTTGCATCGGTGCTGCCGGTCTTTGTCATCCTGGCGCACGATAAATTGACCTGGAGACGCCCATTGTCTGCCCTCACCACCAGCGACCTCAGCCACGACGACGCCAAGACCCAAGACGCCCTGCTCGCCGAAGTCGAAGCCTTGAGCGAGAGGATTGCCGCCGTAAAGACCAGTGTCGGCCGCGCCATTTTCGGTCAAACCGACGTCGTCGACCAGACTCTAATCACTTTGCTGGCTGGCGGCCATGTTCTGCTTGTCGGCGTCCCCGGTCTGGCCAAGACCCGCCTCGTCGAGACCCTGGGCACTGTACTCGGTCTCGACGACCGCCGCGTCCAATGTACGCCTGACCTCATGCCGGCCGATATTCTTGGCTCCGAGGTGTTGGAGGAAAGCGACTCCGGGCGCCGTTCCTTCCGTTTTATCAAGGGCCCGGTTTTCACCAAGCTGCTGATGGCCGACGAGATCAACCGCGCCAGCCCGCGCACCCAATCGGCACTGTTGCAGGCCATGCAGGAACATCGCGTCACTATCGCCGGCCGGCCTCACGATCTGCCCGAGCCCTTCCATGTCTTGGCGACCCAGAATCCCCTCGAGCAAGAGGGCACCTACCCCCTGCCGGAAGCCCAGCTCGACCGCTTTCTCATGCAGATTGAAGTTGGCTATCCCGATATCGACGCCGAACGCCGCATGCTCATCGCCACCACCGGCCTGCACGAGGACGAGGCCCACCAGGTCATGGACGGCGCCGAACTGATCGCGGCCCAGCGGCTGATCCGCCGCATCCCCGTCGGCGACAGCGTCGTTGAAGGCATCCTCACCCTCGTCAACGCCGGCCGGCCGGGAATTTCGACCCATCGCGACATTGTCCGCCACATCGCCTGGGGTCCCGGCCCCCGCGCCAGTCAGGCGTTAATGCTCGCCAGCCGCGCCCGCGCCCTGCTGTCGGGCCGCTTGTCACCTTCCATCGACGACGTCATCGCTCTCGCTCCGCCGGTCTTGCGTCATCGCATGGCCCTGAATTTCGCTGCCCGCGCCGATGGCGTCACCTTGGAGCAGATCATCGCCCGCCTTTGCGAGCAATTGGGCTAATGGGCGTGGTCTGACCTCGATGCCAGCATCTCAGACCGGCCACGTCGCCACCCACGCGAATCGCCAGCAGCAGCGCGCCGAGCGGCTGGCCTCGGCACTACCGCCACTGCTGGTCGCGGCCGAGCGTGTCGCGGCGACTGTCGCCCAAGGCGTTCACGGCCGTCGCCGCGTCGGTCAGGGCGAGACATTTTGGCAGTTCCGCCGCTACGAATTCGGCGACACCCCCCAACAGATCGACTGGCGCCGTTCCGCCCGCGCCGATCAAATTTTCGTTCGCGAGACCGAGTGGGAGGCGGCCCAAAGCGTCTGGCTGTGGCGCGACAATTCGCCCTCCATGCACTACCAGTCGGATCCGGCCCTACCCACCAAGCAGGCGCGCGCCGATTTATTGACGGTAGCCCTGATGGCGCTACTGATCCGCGGCGGTGAGCGCATTGCCCTGCTTGGCGACCCCGCCACGCCGGCCACCGGCCGCGCCGCTCTCACCCGCCTGGCCACCAGCCTTGCCCTTGAGCAACCGCCGCCACCCGGCGCCGGCGACATCGGCATACCGCCCGCCATGCCCCTGCCCCGCCACGCCACGACAGTGCTGGTTGGCGACTTCCTCTCGCCATTCGAGGCCATTGACAGCGCCATCCGCAACCTTGCCGCGCAAGGGGTGCGTGGCCATATACTGCAAGTGTTGGATCCCGCCGAAGCCACCATGCCTTTTACCGGCCGCAGCCACTTTCTTGGCCTTGAGGCCGAGGGCGACTTGCTTGTCGGCCGCGCCCAGGGACTACGTCAAAGCTATCTCGACCGATTGCAGGAACACCAGGACCGCCTGCACGACTTGGCCAGTGTCGCTGGCTGGAGCATGGCCACCCACCACACCGATCACCCACCCCAACCTGCATTGCTGGCCCTGTATGTGGCGCTGGCCGATCAGCCTAAATTCTAGCCCATGCTGACCCTCGGCCCCTTGGCATTTGCGACGCCCTGGTTGCTGATCGCGTTGGCCGGTTTGCCCTTGCTTTGGTGGTTGCTGCGCGCCGTCCCGCCGGCCCCGCGCCTGGTGCCGTTCCCGGCCATCCGTTTGCTTTTCGGCCTCGATCCCACCGAGGAGACGCCCCACCGCACCCCCTGGTGGCTGTTGCTGCTCCGTCTCATTCTGGCATCCCTGGTCATCTTCGCCCTCGCCCGCCCGCTGCTCAATCCCGGCAACGATCTGCGTGGCAGCGGCCCGCTGCTGCTCGTCGTCGATGACGGCTGGGCCGCCGCCAAGAACTGGCCTGTCCGGCAGGCCGCCATGACCGAAGCCATCGATCAGGCCGACAGTGCCGGCAAGTCGGTGATGATCCTTACCACCGCCCCCCTGGCGACGGGCGAGCCCCTGACGGCCGGCAGGCTCATGCGCGCTGGCGAGGCCCGTCGTCTGATACCGGGTCTGGCGCCGAAACCCTGGCCGGTGGACCGCGCCGCCGCCCGCCAAGCCATCGCCAATGTGGAATTGGCCGGGGCCGCGAATATCCTTTGGCTATCCGACGGAATCGAAGACGGTAGTGCCCGCCAATTCGCCCAAAAGCTGCAGCAGCTCGGCGCCACCCGCATACTGACCGACCCGCCCGGCGAACTGCCGGTGCTTCTGTTGCCGCCTGAGCCCGAAGTTGACGGTCTCGTTGCCCGCGCCCTTCGCCCCGACGGTAGTGCCGCCCGGAATTTCATCGTCAGCGCCAGCACCGAGGATGGCCGCCAGCTTGCCCAGGAAACTTTGCGGTTTGCCGCCGGCGAGACTGTCGCCAGCGTCGCCATTAGTCTGCCCAGCGAATTGCGCAATCGCATCACCCGCTTGTCCGTGGCCGGCGAAAGCACCGCCGCGGCCATCGCTCTTGTCGATGAGCGTTTCCGCCGCCGCCCCGTTGGTCTGGCTTCCAGCGACACCCCCGACGTCGACCAACCCCTGCTCGGCGACCTTTATTATCTCGACCGCGCCCTCGGTCCCTTTGCCGAAATCCGCCGCGGCAATATCGAAACCCTGCTCGACCGCGAGCTCGCCGTGCTCATTCTCGCCGATATTGGCACCCTGACCGGCGCCGAGCGCGATGCCTTGGAAGATTGGCTCGACCGCGGCGGTGTCCTGGTGCGCTTTGCCGGCCCCCGCATGGCCGAGCGCGACGACGACCTGCTGCCCGTCACGCTCCGCCGCGGCGGCCGCACCTTTGGCGGCATCATGAGCTGGGAGCAGCCGGTGGGCCTGGCGCCTTTCGAGGCCCGGGGGCCTTTTGCCGGACTCGCTATTCCCGATGATGTCGTTGTCCGCCGCCAGGTCCTCGCCGAGCCGGCCCCTGACATTGGCAGCAAGACCTGGGCCCGGCTGAGTGACGGCACCCCTTTGGTGACCGCCGACCGCCGCGGCGCCGGTTGGATCATTCTCGTCCACACCACCGCCAATACCGCCTGGTCCAACCTCTCCTTATCGGGCCTTTATGTCGATATGCTGCGCCGCATCGTTATTCTCAGCCAGGGGGTCGTCGGCGATGACGGCGGCAACGCCCTGCCGCCCTTGAGCACTCTCGACGGCTTCGGTCAGCTCACCGAGCCCGCCAGCAGCGTCGTCGCCATCCCCGCCGGCGGTTACGCGCAAGCCGCCGTCGGCCCGCGTACCCCGCCCGGTTTTTACGGCACCGACACCGCCCGCCGCGCCCTCAATCTCGGTGCCGATATCGACCAGTTAACGACCATCGCCGACTTGCCCGCCGGCATCGTCACCGCCTCCTATGGCGCCACCAGCCTGCGCGATCTCAAACCTTGGTTGCTGCTCGCCGCCTTGGCGCTGCTGCTGACGGATTTCCTCATCGGCCTGTATCTGCGCGGTCTTCTGCCCTTGCCCCGCGCCAAACATCTGGCCGCCGGCAGCATCGCCATTTTATTGCTGCTGCCCCAACCAGCACCGGCCCAGAACGCCGACGAACGCGCCATCGCCGCCACCCGGCTGACCCACTTGGCCTATGTCATCACCGGCGACAGCCGCGCCGATGAGGTCAGCCGCAGCGGCCTGGTCGGCCTCAGCCTCGCCCTGCGGTCACGCACCTCCGTCGAACCCGGCCCCCCCATCGCCGTCGATATCGAGAGTGATGAACTGGCCTTCTTCTCGTTGCTCTATTGGCCCATGATCCCCGCCCAGCCGGCCCTCAGCGACACCGCGCGCAAAAGCCTGAATGCCTATTTGCGCAACGGCGGCATCATCCTGTTCGATACCCTCGACCAACAATTTGCCGGCCTCAACGGCATCGGCCCCGGCACCAACACCTTGCGCCAACTGGTCGCCGGCCTGGATTTGCCGCCCCTGGTCCCCGTCCCCCCCGATCACATACTGACCAAGGCGTTCTACCTGCTTCAGGAGTTCCCCGGCCGTTGGTCCGGCGGCACCCTGTGGGTCCAGCAACCCGACAGCCGCGTCAATGACGGCGTCTCGCCGGTGGTTATCGGCGGCAATGATTTTGCCGCCGCCTGGGCCAGCGACGAATTTGGCCGCCCCCTCTTCCCTGTTGTCCCCGGCGGCCAGCGCCAGCGCGAAATGGCCCTGCGCTTCGGCATCAATCTGGTCATGTATGCCCTCACCGGCAATTACAAGGCCGACCAGGTCCACATCCCGGCCATTCTTGAGCGCCTCGGACAATGAACGCCGTATCCCTCGCCTGGGATCCGCTTTTCCCGGCGACGATACTTGCCGCATTGGCCGCCGCCAGTGCTCTCATTTTGGCCCTTGGGCTGTTTCGCCGCGCCGGCGGCCTGGCTTGGCGCGGCCTAGCCGCCACCGCCATTCTCATCGCCCTGGCCAACCCGGCCCTCATCGTCGAGCGGCGCGAGCCCTTGAGCGATATCGCCGTCGTCGTCGTTGACGAAACCGCCAGCCAGGCCATCGGCGACCGCCCGGCCCGCACCCAGGCGGCACTCAAAGCCATCGAGGCACAGTTGGGCGATCGCGACGATATTGAGCTGCGGGTCGTTCGTGTCGGCCCTGGTGATGGCGCCGCCCCCGCGGCCGGCCTGGCCCGCAGTGGTCCGGTCGACGGCACTCATCTTTTTGCCGCCCTCGAGCGCGCCCTGGCCGACATCCCGCGGCGCCGTCTGGCCGGCGTCATGATGATCACCGATGGCCAGGTCCATGACGCCCCAAATGCCGAATCGTTGAATTTGCAGGCCCCCCTCCATGCCCTGATCACCGGCGACCGCGCCGCCGGCGACCGCAAGCTGACCGTCATCGAGGCGCCCAATTTCGGCATTGTCGGCGAGCAGGTACAGGCGACCATCCGCGTCGACGATCCCGCCAACGCCGGTGTCCGTCAGGCCCGTTTGCAGTTGCGCCGCGATGGCGAGACCCAGACCCGCACCGTGCTTGTCGATATCGGCACCGATTACCGCCTCGACCTGCCCATCGACCACGGCGGCACCAGCGTCTTCGAACTTACCGTCGAGCCCGGCCCGCAAGAACTGACCGCCGTCAACAATAGCACCGTAATCGTCGTCAACGGCGTCCGCGACCGGCTGCGGGTCTTGCTTGTCTCCGGCCAGCCTCACCCCGGCGAGCGCACCTGGCGCAACCTGCTCAAGGCCGACCCCTCCGTCGATCTGGTGCATTTCACGATTTTGCGGCCGCCGGAAAAACAGGACGGCACCCCGGTCCGCGAACTCAGCCTTATCGCCTTCCCCATTCGCGAATTATTCGAAACCAAGCTCAACGACTTCGACCTTATTATTTTCGACAATTACGAGCGCCGCGGCGTGCTGCCGCAATTCTATCTCGCCAATATCGCCGATTATGTTAAGGCCGGCGGCGCTCTGCTCGAGGCTGTCGGCCCGGGCTTCGCCTCGCCGCTCAGCCTCTACCGCACCCCGCTGGCCGAAGTTCTCCCCGGCGCCCCCACCGGCAACATCGTCGAGGAAGGATTTCGCGCCCGCGTCACCGATGCCGGCTACCGTCATCCGGTCACATCCGCGCTGCCCGGTGCCGGCACCCCGGGCGGTAACGAACCACCCGATTGGGGTCGTTGGTTCCGCCAAATCGAAGTAGACGCACTCTCCGGCACTGTTTTGATGGAGGGCACGCGAGAACGCCCCTTGCTTATTCTCGATCGCGTCGGCGAAGGCCGCGTTGCCCAGCTCTTGAGCGACCAAATATGGTTGTGGGCCCGCGGTTATGAGGGCGGCGGCCCCCATGCCGAGTTGTTGCGCCGCCTCGCCCATTGGCTCATGAAGGAGCCCGAGCTTGAGGAAGACCGCCTTGTCGCCGAACTCCAGGGCGACCGTTTGGCGATCGTCCGCCGCAGCCTCGAGCCCGACGACAGCCCCGTCCAGGTGGTCTTCCCTTCCGGCCGCGTCGAAAGCGTTCAACTGGAGGAAGCCGGCGGCGGTCAATCCACCGGTTTCATCCAGGTCGATGAGGCCGGCCTCTACCGTTTGGACGATGGCACCCGCACCGCATTGACCGCCGTCGGCGCCCTCAACCCCCTGGAGTTTCAGACCGTCGCCGCCACCGACACCATCTTGGCCCCCATTAGCGCGGCCACCGGCGGCGGCGTGGTCTGGCTTGCCGACAGTGCCACCCCCGACCTGCGCCGCATCGGCCGCGGCCGCGACATGGCCGGTACGGCCGCCGGCGGCACCCGGCCCTGGCTTGGCCTGCAGCGCAACGGCGACTTTATCGTCCGCGGCATCGCCGAGGTTCCAATTCTGCCGGCTCTGCTGATCCTCCTATTCGCCATGGCCTCCCTGCTCCTGGCCTGGCGCCGGGAGGGGCGCTGAGCCCGCCAGGTCGAGCTCGTCGGCCAGCTAGGCCGCTATCGAAGTCGCCCAAGAACCTTTTAACACCAATGGATTACGCCTTAGCCCATTAGGAATCGCACCGAGTTTATTCGGTTGAGGCCGAGGGCCGTTGCGCAGACACTATAAAAAATAAGCGGGGCTGGCATGTCCCAACGGTCTGTATGGGAGAGAACTTTAGCATGAAGCTGATACAATTCTTGGCGGCTACAATTGTCGCTCTGGGTCTGAGCACCGCATTGGCCCAGGAGGTACCCAACGATCTGCGCGGCATCCTCTACGATATCGACCGGGCCGAGCAGCAGATGCCGAGCCTCACACCCGACCGCGGCGCCAATATCAAGCGCCTGCAAAATAGCCTGTCGCGGACCGCCGACCGGCTCCAGGCCTCGGCCAACAAGGACCACCCGGTGTGGCAGGACGCGACCGCCCGTTTGGACCGGCTCAACACCGACCTGACCGCCTTGGCCGCCGGCCGTTTGCCCGGCACCGCACCCGCCGCCGAAGCGCCGGCCCCCAGTGTCGTGCAGGTGCCCGCCCCGGCCCCGGCGCCGGCGCAACAAGAAATCCAGTTGATCTCGTCCGACGTCGCCAAACTCAACCGCCTCCGCCGTAATGTGGAGAGCAGTTTTGCCGACATGCGCACCGGTGTGGCGACCGATGAGGCCCAGGCTTACCTCGACCGCCTGACCGCTATCGACTCCCAGTTGGCGGCCATGCCCCAGCACCCCGATGTGGTGGCGGTGCGCGGCTCCATCGCCCAAACCGTGCCTCAGCTTGAGACCATGATCGCCAGCACGCCGGCCCCCCAGGCCCCGCAGATCAACAGCGGCCAAAACGCCGCCCCCACCGAACTAGCGTCGGCCGACCGCGCCAAATTCGCCCGCCTGAGCCGCAACACCAACGGTGTTTTTGAGGAGCTCGGCGCTCTTGACCCGATACTCCTGCAGCCAACCGCAACGGTGGCAAGATACGAAAACACTCTCGCCGGCTTGCGGCAAAACCAGGCAAGCCTCATCAGCCAGGGCCACCCCGACGTCATAGCCGTCGGCGAGATGATTACCGCGGCACAGGCGATCCTGGCGGAAAAAGCCGCAACGGCCCGCGAACAAGTGGCCAGTCTCGGCGACTTCATGCCCCGTTTTCAGACCATCGGCGACAAATATCGCGGCATGCCCGAGGCCTTACGCGCACCGGCCACCCTGGAACAGGCCGATACCTATTTGAAATCGATGCTGGCGCTCAGCCGCAGTCAAGCCGAGGACATCCAATTCCTCAACGATTTGGCATCCCGCACCGTGCTGGTAGCGCAACAGGACATGCAGCGGATGCAAAACTGGGTCGGCTTCGAAGTCCTTCGATCCATCGACGAAAGTCTGACCCAGACGGTGGCCAACATGGGCGGCTGGGCCAACGGTACCATGATTGCGATCGAGTTCGTCGAACAAACCGACCCGGCCAACCAGAACGACGTGGTCAATCGCCTCCTCGATCAGAACAGGTACCAGGCCACTCTCGACAACCTCAACGAGGGCGCGCTGGCGCTGCGCATAGCCGACGGTTTCGAGCAATTCCTGAAAATCGCCGATGCGCCGGACCGTAGCGCGCAGGGTGCACGGTTGCAGGCGGCATTGGCCAATTGGCCAGAGTTGCAAGCGATTGCCTTGCGCGATGTGCGGTTGCCGCAAGCGCAAAGCACCGATCCTGAGTTGATAGCCATCGCCAAAAGGGTGTTGAGCGAGCCCCAGGATGTGCCGGGCGGCCCCATCGCCCGGGTGGTCGTTAATTCCGATATTCGCAGCCTCTCCGAAGAGGTGGGAAATGCCTCGACCGGTGGTTCGCGCACCACGGTCACCGTAAGATTCACCAATTTTGTCTGGGACGAGTTTCAGGTCGCCACGGCGGAGGAGGAGACGCCGGGCAACTTCCGCATCTACTACACCACCTTCACCTACTATACCGCTGGCGGCCGCACGACACCGCTCAACCGCTGGACTGTCAGCAACCGCGCGCGCTCAACCCCCATCCTAGCAGAGAATATTAACGACTGACCGGACCATGACCGCGGCGCCGCGAAATCCGCCGCACACAAATCAAGGACCAGACAATGGGTGTTCTTATCGACGGCATTTGGCACCAGGCCGAGCCCGCGTCTAAGGCCACGGGTGGGCACTTCATCCGCGCCGGCACCCAATTCCGCCACTGGATCACCGCCGACGGCTCACCGGGACCCAGTGGCAGCGGCGGTTTTACCGCCGCCCCCGGCCGCTACCACCTCTATGTCAGTCTCGCCTGCCCCTGGGCCCATCGCACCCTGATCGCCCGCCGGCTCAAGGGCCTCGACCAACTGATTTCGATCTCGGTCACCCATTGGCTCATGGCCGAGAACGGCTGGACCTTCGCCCCTGGGCCAGGTGTCGTTGCCGACCCCATCAACAACGCCAGCTATGTCTACGAGATCTATAGCGCTGGCCAACCCGGCTATACCGGCCGCGTCAGCGTACCGGTGCTTTGGGACAAGGAGACCGCCACCATAGTCAGCAACGAGTCGTCCGAGATCATTCGCATGTTCAACCGCGCTTTCGACGCTTGGGGCAACGCCGATCTCGATCTCTATCCCCACCAATTGCAACCGCAAATAGAGGCCGTCAATGAGGAAATCTACGAAAATCTCAACAACGGCGTTTACCGCTGCGGTTTTGCCACCACACAAGACGCCTATGACCAGGCCGTACAAAAACTCTTCGCCTGCCTCGACCGCCTCGAGCAGCGCCTGAGCGGCCAGCGTTATCTCGCCGGCGACCGTTTCACCGAGGCCGATATCCGCCTGGTCACCACACTATTGCGCTTCGACCCCGTCTATCACACCCATTTCAAATGCAACCTGCACCGCATCAAGGACTATCCAAATCTCTGGAACTACATGCTCGAGATCTACCAGTTCCCCGGTATCGCCCAGACCGTCGATATGACTCACATCAAGCACCACTATTACACCAGCCATGAGAGCATCAATCCGACCCGCATCGTCCCCGCCGGCCCGCTGATCGACTACACCGCCCCCCACGACCGCGACCGCTTCGCGAAAGCCGCCTGAGCGCCTTTAGAACGACGAGCCCGGCTGTCTGAGAAAAGCCGCTTCCTCTTCGCTGCTGACGCGCCCCAAAATCTCGTTGCGATGGGGAAAACGCCCGAATCTCGCGACGATATCGCGATGGGCAACGGCATAGCGGTGGCACTTCGCAAGCGCCGGATCGGCAACGGTTAGCGCCGCGAACAGCGCCACGCTGCGCGCCTGATCGGCCAACCGCTCGCTATGCATGAACGGCGTATAGAAGAATTGCCGCCGCTGCGGCGCCACCTCATCGTCGAACCCGTTCGCCAGCGCCGCTGACGCATTGGCCAGCGCCATCTTGTCGGTGCCAAAGGCTTCGGCCCGATCCCGGAACATATTGCGCGGGAATTGATCCAAAACGATACCCAACGACAGCGCCCCGGCCGGCGTCTCCGCCCAGCCCGCCAGTCCGCTCTTGGCGGCAACGCTATAGGTCGCCGCGAACCGATTGGTCAACTCGCCATCGAACCGCTCATCCTTGCCATACCATTTCTCTGCCCCAGCTTCATCGAACCAAAACCGCAGTATCTCCGGGGCTTCTGCGACAGCCATACCCGCCCTCCACTTCGTTTCCTGCGGCGGAACGGAACGCCTCCAAGAGCCATGTCGGCCCGCCTCTTGGAACATGGTCTTGCTGGAATTGGCTGGGGCGGCAGGGATCGAACCTGCGCATGACGGGATCAAAACCCGTTGCCTTACCGCTTGGCTACGCCCCAATCATCGCGTCAGCGCGACGATACTGACCCCTGCCGCTTCTGGCAATACACACCCGCACCGGCCGCCATCCATGACTAACGACACCATCGCGCGATTCGCTTATATTTCTGCCTCCAGCATCACCCGACTCGGAAGGTTGCCATGGCCAAAGCAAAAATGCCTTGGAGTATCAAGGGTGTCAGCACCGAAGCGCGTGATGCCGCCAAGGAGGCCGCGGCCGCCGCCGGTATGACCATCGGCGCCTGGCTCGACCAGACCATTCTCGGCGCCTCCATCGGCCAGCTCGCCGATACCCAGGGGGATCGTATCGCCGCCTCTGCCCGGGCCGCCGAGAGCCTGCCCGAAGACCCGGTAATCGATGCCATACAGCGCCTGGCGGCCAAGGTCGCGGCGACCGAGCAGCGCACCGCGGAAATCACCGCACCATTGCGAATACTGGTTGAGCAGCTGACCCACCGCGTCGAGGAAATGGAAAATCAGGTTCACCCCGCGATCCATGCCGCCAACCGCCGGTAGCGCCCCGGCCCTACCTTGCCGCTCCCTTGACCGCCGTCAATTCGCAAAATTCTGGGCAAAGCCCGGTAATTTTGTTATGCCCGCAATGGCTTATAGGGTCTGTCGAGTCGGTGTACCGGGGTAGTTCATTCCATGCAGAAGCTTCGCCCCTGGAGCGTTAAGGGCGTCAGCGAGGAGGCACGTGAGGCGGCACGCTCTGCTGCCGCCGTGTCGAACCTCGCTATTGGCGCCTGGATCGATCGGGCGATCACCCACGCCACGGCTCAAACCGACCAGACCCCCACTCGGTCGGCCCCTTCTCAGGACAGTGCAGGCAAAACAACCACCACCGCGGCGATCGCTGACCTCGAGAATATCATCGCCGCCAGCCTGGCTCATCTCGCGGCGACTGTCGGCCCGCTCCGTGACGCGCTTGAGGATTTGGCGCTGCGCATTGACACGCTGGAGCGCCACCGGCGGCTCCTCCCCCGCACCACTCTGTTCATCGAAAAAGTTGAGCAGCCCATGGGTAGTGCCGAGCGCGGCGAGCCCGACCCGGCGCCAACATCGCGCCGCAAGAGCAAAGGACGTAGTGCCGGCCGCGGCACGCAGACAGGCAGCGTCCAGCCTCGGTCTCGCCGTGCGGGGCGGCTGATCAGGCGGATCCTCGTCGGCACTATTCTCATGTCCTCTGGTTTAATTGCCGCGTTTGTTGCCATTTGGCTAGCCCTCTTCAACGGACCCGCCGGATCGACTCTGATTTCCGCCAACGTCACCAACGCCCTCTCCCGCAATGCCGTCGCGGAATTACCCCACACCCTGCCCTTGGTATTGCCGCCGGCCTCGGTCCAGGCCAATCCCGGCGAACTCCGTCTCAAGGCCGGGCGCGGCGATGCCCAGGCGCAGGCGGCATTGGGCACATTGTATGCCCGCGGAGGCGTGCTCACCCAGGACTACGCCGCCGCCACTTACTGGTTTACCGAGGCCGCCACCGCCGGATTGGCCGCGGCGCAATACAATCTCGGCGTCATCTACAGCCGCGGCCTGGGGGTAGAGCCAAACGCGACCCAAGCCACCATTTGGTTCCGCAGTGCTGCTGAGCAGAACAACGTCAAAGCGCAATACGCATTGGGACTTGCCTATGCCCAGGCAACGGGCGTTGACCAGAACTACCTTGAGGCGGCGGCCTGGTTGCAACGCGCCGCCGAGCAAGGCGATGCCGACGCCCAGTTCGCCCTGGCAACTATTCTGGAGGACGGCGTGGCCGGCCCCGCCGATCCTAACGGCGCCTATTATTGGTATCAGGCCGCCGTCGCCAATGGCAGCCGCCAGGCTGCCGAACGCGCCGCCCTACTCGTTCCCAGGCTGGCGTCCACATCCAACGGCGAGGCGCTACCCTCGGTCTCCGCACCGGGCACAGCCCAGGTCAGCCGCCAAACGGTCGAGCGGATCCAACAATTGCTGGCGGCACTGGATTTCTTTGGCGCCCAGGTCACAGGCACCATGGACGCCGCGACCCGCGTCGCCATCCGTGACTACCAGGCTCAACTGGGACTGCGCGTCGACGGCGAACCGACCGCCAACCTGCTTCAGCACCTGCAGACCGTCACCAGCACCCAGTGAGGCTTGGTTTGTTTTATCTCAGGCAATTAGCTGTCGCGTTCGCCCACGGGGGTTGGCTCAGGCAACGACCGGCCCTGTAGTTTCTCCCGAATGATGATTTCCAACTCTTCCTCGGGATTGGAACCGAGCGCTCGGTTCCATTGGAAGCGCGCCTCGTTGCGGCGGCCCACCAGCCAATAGGCATCCCCGAGATGGTCATTAATGATGGGATCACCTGATTCCAGCGATACTGCCCGTTCCAGTTGCTCCACGGCACCCTGGTAGTCGCCCAGCCGATACAGCACCCATCCCATGGAATCGACGATGAAACCGTCCCCCGGCCGCTGCGCCACCGCATCCTCGATCATCCGCCGGGCGCGGTCCAGATTCAGACCCATCTCGACCCACGAATAACCCAGATAATTGAGCACCAGCGGCTGCTGGGGCCGCAGTTCGAGAGCCTTGAGGAAGTCTTCCTCCGCCCGCGGCCAATTTTTCGACCGCTCAAGCGCGATGCCGCGTGTATACATCAGCCGCCAATGGCGCGGATCGATCTCGTCCACCCGCTCGACGGCCACGTCATAGGCTTCCACCGCCTCGTCAAACCGGTCGTTCAGACGCAGGAAGTCGCCCAATGTCTGTGCCACTTCGACCCGGTCGAGGCGCTCCTCCACCATCTCCTGAAGCAACAGCACGGCCTCGTCGAACGCGCCTGTCGCCTCTAGCATTCGCGCCAGGCTCTGGCGGGCAAACCACGAATAGGGTGACTCTTCGTCAATCTCGCGCAAGACGGCGATCGCGTCCTCCCAGCGACTTTGGCTGGCCAGAATATCGGCCAGCAATGTTTGCGTCATCGCGTTGCCCGGCCTCAGTTCAAGCGCCAGCCGCGCATAGACCAGCGCCGCAACGTCGCCGCCGTCACGATTGAGCGCCCGCGCCACGCTGACCAAAGCCTCCGCCATGCCTTCGGCCGGGCTCGTTACCGTTCGCGGCACCGTCTGCCGTTCGGCCAACGCCGCCACACTGGGCCGCAACAGGAAATCGTCGGCCTGCTGAACCCTGAACGCCTCGAGCGCGGCTTCGGCATCCTCCCACCGTCCCTCGCGGCTGAAAAAAGAGGCCTGCGCCAGGGCCAGCCGCAGCGGGATCGCACCATTGCTGTTGGCCCTTTCAAAAGCCGCTTCGACCTCTTGCCCACGCCCCGCCAGATCGGCGATCAGCCCGTAATGCAGTCCTTCCAGGACGGCGAATCCACTGACCTCGGCCAACGGCCGCAGCGCCGCCAGCGCATCGTCGGTACGCCCCGCACCATACAACGCCCAGGCGCTGAGCATCGGCGCCAGCAATTGATTGGTGCCTCGGCGTTCGATGGCGTCGAACCGCGCCACCGCGCTGGCGAAGTCGCCCTCTCTGACCGCGTTCAGCCCCAGAGTGATATTGGCAAACGGCGACTGGCGGTGGATCGCCACCAGCCTTTCGGCCAGCGCCACCGCCTCCTTCGACCGCCCTTCAGCGGCCAACAGCAGCTGTGTGCGCTGCAACAGGCGGGCACTGTCGGGCACCGCTTCCAGAACGCCCAGCAGCAGATCGGCGGCCTGCCCATAGTCGTTTTCTATCTCCGCATGCCGCGCCGCCAGATATTTGCCGGAGATTGAGTCGCCAACCGCGATTTGGCCGGACGGGGCCACCAGCTCCTCACCCGGCGGCGACAGCACGATGCTGTCATCGTTGAGCGCCAGCACCGTGCTGGCTTGGCTTGCCGCGCATCCGGCAAGCACCAATAACGCGGCCACCGCGCTACCAGCCCCAAAATGAATTCGCAAGCTGTTCTTCTTAGCCGGTCTTGGCACTGGTATCACTCCTGTTCGCAGTCGCTCGCCCTGGCCCGAAGTTTAGCCGACACGGCCAGGACGGACTAGGACACGTTATTGTTATGTTCTGGCCGCAACCAAGGGCAGATAGTCCGCCCCGGCCTCACATATTCGGATAATTCGGCCCGCCACCGCCCTCTGGCGTAACCCATTGGATATTTTGCCTCGGATCCTTGATGTCGCAGCTTTTACAATGAATACAGTTCTGCGCGTTGATCTGCAGCCGGGCTTTGCTTTCGCCCTCTTCCGTTACGATTTCGTAAACGCCGGCCGGACAATAGCGCTGCTCCGGCCCGTCATACTCGGCTAGATTGACCTCGATCGGCACCCTGTCGTCTTTCAAAATCAGATGGTTGGGCTGATCTTCCTCATGGTTGGTATTGGAAATAAACACTGAGGAGAGGCGGTCAAACGTAATCTTGCCGTCGGGCTTGGGATAGACCGGTGCGACCGCCTTGTCCTTTTTATCCAGCGTTTCATGATCGGCATGGCCGTGATGCAGCGTCCAGGGCGCACGCCCCCGCAGCAATACTTGGTCGAGCCCCGCCAGCAGCGTTCCTGCCACCAAGCCATATTTGAACGACGGCCGGAAATTGCGTGCCTGGCGCAATTCGCTATACACCCACGAACGCCTGAACGCCGCCTCATATTCTGTTAGCACAGGGTCGGGCGCCTCCTCGCACAGCGCCGCGAACGCAGCCTCGGCGGCCAGCATCCCCGACTTCATTGCCGTGTGGGTGCCCTTGATCTTTGGCCCGTTCAGGGTTCCCGCTTCGCACCCTATCAGCGCCCCACCCGGAAACACCAATTTCGGCAGCGATTGCAAGCCGCCTTCATTGAGCGCCCGCGCCCCGTAACTGATCCGCCGCCCGCCTTCCAAAAGCGGGCGGATGGCGCCATGGGTCTTGAACCGCTGGAATTCCTCGAACGGCGACAGATAGGGATTGCGGTAGTCGAGCGCGACGACAAACCCCACCGCCACCTGATTGTCATCCAGATGGTAGATAAACGAGCCGCCATAGGTTTGCCGGTCCAGCGGCCAGCCCGCCGTATGCATAACCAGCCCCGGGGCCGACTTCGCCGGATCCACTTCCCACAACTCCTTCAGACCCAAGCCATAGGTCTGCGGTTCCACCCCGTCGCGCAGGTTGAAACGCACCATCAGCTCTTTACCCAGATGGCCGCGGCAGCCCTCGGCGAACAAGGTGTAGGTCGCCCGCAATTCCATCCCCGGGGTATAGGCCGGTCCCGGCTCGCCGTTCCGGCTCACCCCCTGATCGCCGGTGGTCACCCCCGCCACCTTGCCATCCTCGCCGTAAAGCACGCGGCGGGCGGCAAATCCCGGATAGATCTCGACCCCCAGGCTTTCCGCCTGTTCCCCCAGCCACCGGCAAAAATTACCAAGACTGATGATATAGTTTCCCCGGTTCCGCATCGCCGGAGGCAGCAGCATATGGGGCACCGAAAAATGCTTTCGTTCACCCAGAAACAGCATTTTTTCTGCCCGCACCGGCGTCGTCAGCGGCGCCCCCTTTTCCGGCCAGTCGGGTATCAGCTCGTTCAGCGCCCGCGGCTCCAGCACCGCCCCGGAAAGGATATGCGCCCCCACCTCGGAGCCCTTATCCAGCACGCACACACCAATTTCCCGGCCCGCGGCCGCGGCCAGTTGTTTGATCTGGATTGCCGCACTCAGCCCGGCCGGCCCGGCGCCGACGATGACCACGTCATAGGTCATCGACTCAGCCGCCATGTCATTGCCGTTATTGTCGGTCAGTGTCTCGCTCCCATGTCCGTCTTGTTACACTACAGGCGTAACCATGAATACTCTCAATAGCCGTGCCGATCTCGTCGCCGCCCTGCAATGGCAGCTCGAGGCCGGCGCCGATGAGGCCATCGGCCCCGTGCCGGTTGACCGCACGAGATTTCCGCCCAAGGCGCCTATACCTGCCCGGCCGGCGGCGGACCAGCCGTCGCGCAGCACCTCGAAACCACCCTTGGCATCGGCCCAGGAAGTGCATGCCAGCGCCCGCGCCCTGGCCGGCCAGGCGCCCGATTTAGGCGCCCTGCGCCAATCCCTTGCCGATTTCGACGGCTGTGCCCTCAAGAGTACGGCCACTAATCTGGTTTTTGGTGACGGTAATCCCCAGGCGCGCCTGATGCTGGTCGGCGAAGCGCCGGGCCGCGACGAGGACCGCCAAGGCCTGCCCTTTGTCGGTGTCAGCGGCCAATTGCTCGATGTCATGCTTGGCCATATCGGTCTCGACCGGACATCGGTCTATATCACCAACATCCTGCCCTGGCGGCCACCGGGTAACCGCCAGCCCACCGCCGCCGAAATCACCGCCTGCCTGCCTTTTACCGAACGTCATATCGAGTTGGTCGCCCCGGCAATCCTGGTTTTTCTCGGTGGTACCGCCGCCAAGACCCTGCTCCGCCGCGCCGAGGGCATTACCCGCCTCCGCGGCCGCTGGTTCGACTACACCCTGGCCGCCACGCAAACCCCGATCCCGGCCATGGCGACCTATCACCCAGCCTATCTATTGCGTCAATCGCCCCAGAAACGCGCCGCCTGGCGCGACTTTCTGACCATCCGCGAACGGTTGGCCGAATACCACTAAATCGCCGAAAAGTGGCGAGATTTGGATTTGGTTAACCTTTGAAAACAGTATGTTAAGGGATCTCATTCCAAAATATTACCTAGGTGGTATCCCTTATGGCAGCTTGTTCCCTGGCCTGCCATCGCCCTACGTTTGCACGCTGCTACAACAATCTTGGAACAGGCATTGTCCCTCTCCCTCCGCCGTTCATTCCAACGAGCCTTGCTGGCGCTGCTTGTCGTCTTCGCCGGTCAGGCATCGGCATCGGCCGACGATCCGGTGGAAACCGCTGTTATAGGGCCCGGATCTATTGCCGTCGCCGGCATCGGAGAGGTCACTGCCGTATTGTCCCGGTCCGATGCCGCACTCTATCGGGAGATTTTCGCGCTTCAGGAGGACGGCCATTGGCCGGAGGCCAAAAAATTGGTCGCCCGTGTGGAAGACACCCGGCTCATCGGTCATGTTATTGCCCAGCGTTTGCTTCATCCGACCAAATATCGCTCGTCTTTCAAGGAATTGCGTGCCTGGCTCGCCGATTACGCCGACCTGCCCCAGGCGCGAAGGATCTACAGGCTGGCGGTCCGCCGCATGCCTTCAGGGGCCCGCGCGCCGCAAAACCCTGTCGTCTATGGCCTGCCGCCTGTTGCCACTACCGGCAAGGTCGATCCCGAGGCTCCCAAGCGCAGCCGCACCCAGCGCCGCAAGGTCGCGAAAATCGAAGCGGAGATCAAACGCCGCGTCAATAACGGCTGGCCCACCGGCGCCCTGCGGACACTCGATGCGCCATCGTCGCGGACCCTCCTCACCTCATCCGAGGTCGTCGAAGCCTACACCCTGATTGCCCGCGGCTATTTCCGCGCTGGCGCCGACGACAAGGCGCTGGCTGCCGCGGCTCAAATCCCCGCCGGTTATAGCGACGCCGAGCCCCTGGTGCATTGGTGGGCCGGCCTGGCGGCCTGGCGTTCCGGCCGCTTCAAGGAGGCTCAGGATCATTTCACCGCTCTGGCCGCCTCGCGCACGGCATCGGGTTGGAACATTGCCGCCGGCGCCTATTGGGCCGCCCGCTCTTATCTTGTCGACCGCAAGCCGGCCGAGGTCAATCGTTGGCTCGCCATCGGCGCGGGATATCCATACACATTCTATGGTTTGTTGTCGCGGCGCGCCCTCGCCCTCGATCTCGATTTTGATTGGACCCTGCCCCAGCTCGATCACGACGCCGTCAACCAGCTTACCGCCACCGAAAAGGGTGCGCGCGCCATCGCTTTGATGCAAGTCGGTCAGTTCCGATACGCCGAGGCGGAATTGCTCGGCCTGGCCGGAGCGCGCCCGGATCAGATATCGTCCATTACCGCGCTGGCGTCACGCACCAGCATGCCGGCCCTTTCCTACAAGCTTGCCCGCCGAGTCCCGCTCGATGATATTTCGCCGGCGGCCATGTACCCGCTGCCCCACTGGCAGCCGCCAGGCGGTTTTCAGGTCGATCGCGCCTTGGTTTACGGGTTTATCCGCCAGGAATCGAGTTTCAACCAGCGCGCCAAGAGCCCGGCTGGAGCCCGAGGCCTGATGCAACTCATGCCGCGCACGGCCAGCTTCATCGGTCGTCAGCGCTCCCTGCAGGGTGCCAAGAAACATCTGCTGTTGGAGCCTGAGTTCAATATTTCCCTGGGCCAGCGCTATCTCGATTTCCTGCTATCTCAGGATAGCAATGTCGGCGGTGATTTGTTCAAACTCGCCATTGCCTACAACGCCGGGCCCGGCAATTTACGCAACTGGCTCCGCAACGTCGAATTCAACGACGACGCCTTGCTGTTCATCGAAAGCATCCCTTCCCGCGAGACCCGTCTTTTTGTTGAGCGCGTGCTTTCCAACTTCTGGATTTACCGCCACCGCATGGGTCAGGAGACCCCGGCCCTGGACGCCGTTGTCGCCGGCCAGTGGCCCGGTTATGCTGCCCAGGATGGACAAGGACTCAGCGCCCCCCTCAGGATCGCCTACTAGCGCCGCCCGCCCATTCGTGGCCGTCCGCATCGCCGTCATGACCGTGTCCGACAGCCGCACGGCCGCCGATGACAAATCCGGCGATACCTTGGCCGCCCGCATAGATGAGGCGGGCCATCGACTGGCCGCCCGTTGCATCACCCGCGACGACGTCGCAAGCATTGCCGCCCAACTCCGCCAATGGATCGACGACCCGGGTATCGACGTGGTTATTTCCACCGGCGGCACCGGCGTCACCGGCCGCGATGTGACCCCCGAGGCATTCGCCCAGGTCAGCGAAAAAGACATTCCCGGTTTTGGCGAGCTGTTTCGCTGGATCAGTTACCAAAAGATCGGCACCTCGACCGTTCAGTCCCGCGCCGTCGCCGGCGTCGCCCGTGGCACCTATCTGTTCGCCTTGCCCGGCTCGCCCGGGGCCTGCAAGGACGGCTGGGACGGCATTTTGCGCGACCAGCTTGACTACCGCCACATGCCCTGCAATTTCGTCGAACTGATGCCGCGGCTGCGCGAACACGAAAATATCTGACCGCGCCTGGCGCGCACCCACGGCATGACGCCTGCAAACCTCCCCGCCTCACAACAAACCGTTGCCGCCTGTCATCGCGCGCTCACCCCGATGCCGCAATTCGCCGGCCTGTCCCTGGACGCCCTGACCCCTTGGCCCACCAAAGGCATCTCCCACGATCATATTGCCATCGCCGGCCACGATCTGTTGCTGCGCATCCCCCGCTTCAGCCAGTGGGGCATCGCCCCCGCCCAGCATCTGGCCTACGAGCGCGCGGCCTTCCGCCGGGCCGCCGGCAGCACCCATGTGCCGGCTCTGCTGGCTACCCTGCCGGTCTCATCCGACCTCCCCGCCGGCGCCCTGCTTGTCCAGCGCATCCAGGGCCGCCCGCCGCGCCTGCCCGAGGATTTAGCCGCCATCGCCGCCGCCCTGGCGGCTTTGCACGCCCGCCCCGTACCCCCGCCCTCTGGCCGCGCGCCCCTGATCAGCCAAACCCGGCCTGTCACCGCCACCCTGGCCGCCATCGAGGCCCAGGCCGCCGATCTGCCGGCGGCCGGCCTTGCCGCCGAAGCCGACGCCGCCTTGCGCGACGAACTGGCCTGGGCGCGCACCGCCGCGGCGGCCGAAAATGAAGATTTCCCCGTCCTCGCATTCGTCGGCACCGACACCCATCCCGGCAATTTCCTCATCGACGCCGACGGCAAGGCCTGGTTTCTCGATCTCGAAAAATCCCTCTACGGCGCGCCGCCCATCGATCTCGCCCACGCCACCCTGCCCACCTCCGTCGGTTGGGACCCCGACTGCGCCGGCGGCGGCCTCGACGCCGCCCACATCGCCGACTTCTATGCCACCTATCTTGCCGCCATTGGCGCCGACCGGACCCGCCGGCTCGCGCCATGGCTGTTACCCATGCGGCGCCTCACATGGCTTCGCACCATGACCTGGTTCGTCCGCTGGCGCGCCCGCTGGAGCAATCAGGCCGAGGCCGCGCGCCAAACCGCCGCCGTCACGGCTCACATCGACCGCCACATCGCCGCCAGCTTCGAACCCGCGGCCATCGCCGCCGCGCGCCGCGAATGGCTGGGGCCGGATCCGCTGCATCTGCCCAATTAGTTCTTGTTTTGTTCTTCGTGTTTGGCTAATCTCGATTGATGAGCGACACGGTTCACCTGCCGCCCGGCCCCAACCCCCCGCGTCTGAAAGGCCGTGGCACGGCTACGAACCACGGCGGCCGCTACGAGGCCACCACCAGTCACGCCGTCGATGACGGCTGGGGCAAATCCCCCGACGATGATTTGCCGCCACTCAGGACCACCTTATCCATCGACACGTCACGCACGGTCATTGCCTACAACCGCTCTCCCGACCTTGGCTTCGACCGCGCCATCAATCCCTACCGCGGTTGCGAGCACGGCTGCGTCTATTGTTACGCGCGCCCGACCCACGCCTATCTCGGCCTCTCCCCCGGCCTCGATTTCGAAAGCCGGCTTTTCATCAAACCCGATGCCCCCGCTATCCTGCGTCGGGAATTGGCCAACCCCAATTACCGCCCCCGCCCCATCGCCTTGGGCACCAATACCGACCCCTATCAGCCCACCGAACAGCGCCTGGCCATCACCCGGTCGATCCTCGAAACCCTGTTGCAACATCGCCACCCGGTCACCATCACCACCAAAAGCGCACGCCTGCTGCGCGACCTCGATTTGCTCAGCGCCCTGGCCGCCGAGAATCTTGTCAGCGTGGCCATTTCGCTAACCACCCTCGACGCCGACCTCGCCCGCAAACTTGAGCCCCGCGCCGCCACGCCCTCCCGTCGCCTCAAGGCCCTGGCCCAATTATCCGCCGCCGCGATCCCCACCGCCGTCATGGTCGCACCGGTGATCCCCGCTCTTACCGACCACGAGCTTGAGACAATCCTCGAATCGGCTGCCGCGGCGGGCGTCACCGGCGCCGGTTACATTCTCCTGCGCCTGCCCCTGGAGATTAAGCAACTGTTCCAGGATTGGTTGCAATGCCACACCCCCGACCGTGAAGCCCATGTGCTCAATGCCATGCGCGATATGCATGGCGGCCGCCTTTATGTCGGCAAATTTGGCGAGCGCATGTGCGGCAGTGGCCCCCGCGCCGACATGCTCGGACAGCGTTTCCGCCTCGCCTGCGCGCGTTTACGGCTAAATCAGTCGCGGCAACCCTTGTCGACGGATCGCTTTCGCCGGCCAGCCGGTAAACAATTGTCATTGATTTAGCGATTCCGCAATTATTCGCGCCACAATACTGACCTGCGATGATGTAAGTATCATCGGCACCATCGCGGAAAGCTGAGCCATGCCGATTCAAGAGGAACTGATACCGCTGGCGATCGTCGCCCTCGTCGCCTTGTTATGCGGTCTGGTCTTGGCGCGTCTGCGCCAGCCGCCGGTGGTTGGCTATATCATTGCCGGTATCGTCCTCGGTCCATCCTTTCTTGGTTTGGTCGAAAACGAGCAGAATGTCGCACTGCTCGCCGAGCTCGGCGTCTTGATGCTGCTCTTCGTCGTCGGCATGGAACTCAGCCTCCGCGCTTTCCGACGTGTCTGGAAGATCGCTGTCGCCACCATGGCGTTGCAGGTGTTCGGCACTCTTGCGGTGATGATTCTCATCGGCAGAGTCATGAACTGGCCGCCCGCGGCGGTGCTCCTGCTCACCTTTGTGGTCGCCTTGTCGAGCACGGCGGTCGCCATCAAGATGCTCGCCGATATCGGCGAACTGCGTACCCCCACCGGCCGCGTCGCTGTTGGCGTTCTTATCGCCCAGGACTTGGCGGTGGTGCCCATGATGCTCATCCTTGAGGTCGCCGCTGCCGGTTCTTTCGACATCCTGATGCTCGGCCGCATCGCCCTGTCCATCGCCCTGATCGCCATATTGATTCTGTGGCTTAGCCGCCGCCGCCGCGTCACTTTGCCCGAACCTGGTGTTGTCGTCCTCCACCCGGACCTGATGCCGGTGCTTGGCCTGGCCGTCTGTTTTGGCGCCGCCACGGCCTCTGGGCTCTTGGGGTTATCCCCGGCTTACGGCGCCTTCCTTGCCGGCTTGACCATCGGCAACAGCAATCTGCGCACCAGCATGCTGGAAACGGTGATGCCCATTCAGGGCGTCTTGATGATGGTCTTTTTCCTTTCCGTCGGCCTGCTCATCGATATCCGCCTGATCTGGGACAATATCGGCATCATTGTCGTTATGCTTTTGGTCGTCACGGTGCTCAAGACAGTCCTCAATGTCGGCATTCTGCGCGTCCTGCGGCTGCCTTGGACCGAGGCTGTGGTGACCGGCTTGGTCTTGGCCCAGGTCGGTGAATTTTCCTTCCTGCTGGCCGGCGCCGGCGTCCGCATGGGCATCATCGAAATCGGTGACTTCCGGCTTGTCATCACCGTCACCGCGCTGTCTCTGGCCATTAGTTCCCTATGGCTCGCGGCGGCCCGGCGCATGCAAAAAGCCGCACTCTCCCAGACCGCGCCGACGCGCCAGGACCTCAGCCTGGTGTATGGCCGTGAAGCCGGCCGGGCCGCCGGCCGCGCGTCCACCGGCTTGCGCCGCTTTTTCCGCGGCAGCACCCAGGCCGACGACACGCGCAAAGAACCCCCGGCTCTGGCCACCGCCGGCGATGCTAGTTCCGGCCCTGCCAGCGACCACGGGTCCATGGATGCCCGATAGGCGTTTGGAATTCGCCCGCCCGCCGCCCGTGGCCGGCATCGACGAGGCCGGCCGCGGCCCCTGGGCCGGCCCCGTTATCGCCGCGGCGGCCATCATCGCCCCCTGCACCCATTTGCCCGCGGCCTTGGCCCGGCTCGACGACTCCAAGAAGCTCGCCAAGCGGCAACGCCAGGCGCTCTACGACGCCCTCTGCCAGGCCCGCGCCCGGGGCCTGGTTTGGTTTGCCATTGGCCGCGCCGAGGTCCAGGAAATTGACCGCATCAACATCCTCCAGGCCAGTCACTTGGCCATGCGCCGCGCGGTCGCGAACCTGCCTTTCTTGCCGGCCTACGCCCTTGTCGACGGCAATCGGTGCCCGCCCTTGCCCTGCCCGGCCGAGCCGGTGGTCAAGGGCGACGGCCGCGTTCTCGCCATCGCCGCGGCGTCTATTCTCGCCAAAGTCACCCGCGACACCATCATGGCGGCGCTGGCCCGCTGTCACCCCGGTTATGGCTGGGAACGCAACGCCGGTTATGGCACCGCCGAGCATCGCCGGGCCCTGCAATCCCTCGGCGTCAGCCGCCATCACCGGCGCAGCTACGCGCCCATCCGCCGCGCGGCTAGGCTCTGTCAAGATATTGAAAAAAATGACGAATTCGGCTTGCCTCAAAATTGACGGTTGACCGTCGCGCGGCCCTCCTGCATCGTTTTACCATGCGCGCGCCTGGCCCCCGCCGCACACGCGGTGGCGTGCGCGGCAAGCAGTCTATTGCCCCCAAGGATACCGTCTTGTGTGGCGATTGCGTGTCTCTGATGCGCGACTTGCCGGCTGGCAGCGTCGACGTTGTTTTTGCCGATCCACCCTATAATTTGCGCCTTGGCGGCAACCTGACCCGGCCCAACAACACGCTTGTCGATGGCGTCCACAACGACTGGGACCGGTTCGACACGCCGCAGGCTTATGACGCTTTCACCAAAGCATGGCTTGGCGCCGCCCGGGATGTCCTCAAGGAGAACGGCACCCTGTGGGTCATCGGCTCCTATCACAACATCTATCGCGTCGGCGCCATTCTCCAGGATCTTGGTTTCTGGGTTCTCAATGATGTGGTTTGGCGCAAGACCAACCCCATGCCCAACTTCCGTGGCCGCCGCTTCACCAACGCCCACGAGACCCTGCTTTGGTGCGCCAAGAGCCAGGACGCCCGCTACACGTTCAATTACGAGGCCATGAAGGGCCTCAACGAGGACCTCCAGATGCGCAGCGATTGGCTGCTGCCCATCTGTTCGGGCGATGAGCGCCTGCGCCTCAGCGATGGCACCAAGGCCCACCCGACCCAGAAACCGGAAAGCCTGCTCCACCGTGTCATCCTCGCCAGCACCAAGGTCGGCGATCTTATCCTCGATCCTTTTTTCGGCTCCGGTACCACCGGCGCGGTGGCCAAGAAGCTTGGCCGCCATTATCTCGGATTTGAGTCCGACCCTGGTTATGTCGAGCTCGCCAAACGGCGCATCGGCAAGGTCAGAACCGTCACCGATACCAGCCTATTGACCACCCTCAGCAAGCGCGAACAGCCGCGCATTCCCTTTGGCTGGTTGGTCGAACGCGGCCTGCTCGAAGCCGGCGACATGCTCTATGGCCCCAAGCGCCGCTTCGCCGCCAAGGTTCGCGCCGACGGCACCATCGTCTCGGCCGACGGCACCGGCTCCATTCACAAGATCGCCGCCGAGGTCCAGGGCGCCCCGGCCTGTAACGGCTGGGTCTTTTGGCACATCGATGTCGAAGGCAGCCTCATACCCATCGACGTGCTGCGCCAAAAGCTCCGCGCCGAACTGAATTAACGCACCGGCGAAAAACCGCTCATGTGGCGCCCCGGCCACACAAGAACAAAAACTGAACACCAGCCGGTCGCGTCTCTTCTCGATCAGGCCCATCCGGCCTACAATCGCCGCGAAGTCGAACCCCCGCGAGCAAGGAATCCATATGAGCGACGACAACCCCAGCATCCTCTCCCACGCCTCCATCGGCACCAATGATTTCGACCGCGCCACCGCCTTCTACGACGCCGTGCTCACGGCCATCGGCGCCAAGCGGGTCATGGCCTTCCCCGGCGCCGTCGCCTATGGCAAGGAATATCCTGAATTCTGGGTACAAACCCCCATCGACGGCGCCCCGGCGACCCATGGTAACGGCACCCATATCGGTTTTGTCGCATCGTCCACGCAGGCTGTGCACGCCTTCCACGAAGCCGGCCTGGCGGCCGGTGGCACCGATGACGGCGCCCCCGGCCCGCGCGAAGAATATGGCGCCGCCTACTATGGCGGTTTCCTGCGCGACCCTGACGGCCACAAGATCGAGGCCACCTACTGGGACATGTCCCTTACCTGACACGCTCTAGCAGGCTGCTGAAGAAGTCCGCTAGACATGCGCCAAGGCGTGTCCGGCTACCTTGCGCATAACACTTGGCAGCGCCTGCCCGCCGAACCGTTCCGGCAAGACCCAGGCGCCATCGGCAACCCCGCCCGCCGGCAGGCCGGCCGCCATCACCACCAGCTCCAGGTGGAAATGGGTGAATGTATGCCGCACCATGCCCGGCAGTCGCTGCCAGTCCGCCACCGCCGGCGCCCCGCTCAGACTGTCGATATCCGCTTCCGGATCGCCATCGTGCCAAACGCTCGACGGCACTTCGATCATGCCCCCCAGCAGGCCTTTTTCGGGCCGCCGCCGCAACAGCACCGCGCCGTCCGCCCGCACCAGCCAATAGGCCACACCCTTGCGGGTCGGCCGCGCCCTTTTCGCCGCCCGTTTCGGCAGGCTTTCCGCCTCGCCGCGCCGATGGGCAAGGCAATCGCCCTGCCACGGGCACAGCAAGCATTGCGGCCGCCGTGGCGTGCACAGGCTCGCCCCCAGATCCATCACCGCCTGGGCATAGTCCCCCGCGCGCCCGCCCACCTGTTTTGGCGTCAACGCCGCCGCCAGGTCGTACAGCCGGCTTTTGGCGGCGGGCAGCGGTTCGCCTACCGCGAACAGCCGCGCCATCACCCGCTCCACATTGCCATCGACCACCGTCGCCGGGCGGCCGAAGGCAATCGCCGCCACCGCCGCCGCCGTGTAACGCCCGATACCCGGCAGGGCCCGCAACCCCGCTTCGGTATCGGGAAACACCCCGCCAAACTCACCGGCGACCACCTGCGCGCATTTATGCAAATTACGGGCGCGGGCGTAATAGCCCAGCCCCGCCCAGGCTTGCAGCACCTCGTCCAGCGTCGCCGCCGCCAGTTCATGAACACTCGGCCAGCGCGCCAGGAACGCCCGGAAATACGGCCCCACGGTAACCACCGTGGTTTGCTGCAGCATGATTTCGCTCAGCCACACCCCATAGGGCTCGGGCCGCCGGTCGCCACCCGGCGGCGTCCGCCACGGCAACGCCCGCCCGTGGCGGTCATACCACGCCAGCAATCGTGCGGCTCTTTCCCCCTCGCTCATCCAACCTTCACCTTATGGAAACGGCCCATTGTACCACCGGCCTCGCCCGCATATCTTCATGCCAGCCACCCCGATACCATCGCTGAGGCCCGTCATGAGCAAGCGCCAATCCCGTGGGCTGCTCGCCATCGCCACCACATTGCAACGCGTCACCGCAAGCGCCCGCGACAAGCGCGGTTTACCGGAACCCGCCCTGGTCGAACGATGGTCGGCCATTGTTGGCCCCACCCTGGCCGGTCAATGCGCCCCCCAGCGCCTCGTGCGTGGTCCCGGTGGCACCGACGGCACCTTGCATCTCGGCGTCTCCGGCCCCCTGGCCCTCGAACTCCAGCACCTCGAGCCCCAGCTTCTTGAGCGTATCAATGGATTTTTCGGTTTCCGCGCCGTCGCCCGCCTGTCCTTGCATCAGGTCGCCCCGCGGCTGGCCAAGACGCCGCCCAAACCCCGCCCCCAGCCGACGCCCCGGCAGGCCACCGCCCTGGCCACCCGGCTGGCGGCTATCGACGATCCCCAGCTGCGCGCCTGCCTCGGCCGACTCGGATTGTCCGTGCTTGCCAGATCGCCGGATGACCCGGACAAGCATGGCGAGAATCCGCCCCAACAACCGGTCCGATGAGTCATGATTGCCGCTCCCGTTCCGGCGCCTTGCGCTAGACTCGGTCGAACCGATCATATAGACACTACATCTAGTGGTGCGGAGTTGGCTTTGCGTTGGAAACCTAATTTTGCCGGGCCTTTCACGGTCGGTCTCCTGCTGTCCACACTGGCGCCAACGGCGGCCACGGACACGTAGATGGCTCAGGCTTTTACCGGCATCATCGAACCGCTCTTGCCGTCCAATTGAGCGGCGAAAACCAGGGGGCAGGCACTGCAATTCACCAAACTGAGACTGTCCGGCTTCAAGTCCTTTGTTGAGTCGACCGATCTCTTCATCGCCCCTGGATTGACGGGAGTCGTCGGCCCCAACGGCTGTGGCAAATCGAATTTGTTCGAGGCCCTGCGCTGGGCCATGGGCGAATCCTCGGCCAAGCAGATGCGTGGCGGCGAGATGGACAATGTCATCTTCGGCGGCACCGCCAGCCGGCCGGCCCGCAATGTCGCCGAAGTGGTGATTTATCTCGACAATAGCAACCGCACCGCGCCGGCGGCTTTCAACGACTATGACGATCTTGAGATCACCCGCCGCATCGAGCGTGAAAAGGGCTCGGTCTACCGGGTCAATGGCCGCGAGGTCCGGGCCCGCGACGTCCAAGTGCTGTTTGCCGACCAGGCCACGGGTGCGCGCTCCACCGCTTTGGTCAGTCAGGGCCGCATTGGCGCCATCATCAACGCCAAGGCCAAGGATCGCCGCGGCCTGCTCGAAGAAGCCGCCGGCATCGCCGGCCTCCACTCCCGCCGTCACGAGGCCGAACTGCGCCTGCGCGCCGCCGAGACCAATCTCGAACGCCTCGACGATGTCCTGGTGACCCTAGACGAACAGCTTGCGGGCCTCAAGAAGCAGGCCCGCCAGGCCCGCCGCTACCGCAATATCTCCGACCATATCCGCCAAACCGAGGCCGCGGTCTTGCATCAGCGCTGGACCGCCGCCCAGGCGGATGTCGAGGCCGCGAGAACCAAATATGTCGAGGCCGAGCGCATTGTCGCCGAATTGACACGCCGCGTCGCCGCCGCCACCACCGGCCGCGAGACGGCGGCCCAGGCGCTCTCCCCTCTGCGCCAGGCGGAGGCCGAAATGGCCGCCCAGGTTCAACGTCTGACTTTGGCCAACGCCAGCCTCGATGCCGAGGAACAGCGCGTCGCCGCCCAGCGCCGTCAGGCTGAAATCCACCAATCGCAAGTCGCCGAGGATCTCCGCCGCGAGTCGGTCTTGTCCGAGGACGCCGCCACCGCCCTGCGCCAACTCGCCCAGACCGAGGCCGACCTGCAAACCGCCGGTGCCACCGACGCCGAGCATAGCCAGAAAACCCGCCACGACCTCCAGCAGACCTCGGCCGCCGCTGCCGCCATTGAGCAGGAACACACCCAGCTCACCGAAAAAGTGGCCAGCGGCGAGGCCCGAAAGACCGCGCTGGAACGCGAGAGTGCCAGCCTGCGCCAGAATGCCGACGGCCTGCGCCAGCGTTTTGGCCAGGTCTCCGAGGAATACCAGCGCCTCGATGCCGAAGCCGCCGATCGCCAGGCCTTGCAGACGGCCCAAGTCGCCGTCGCCACCGCGGAAAACGCCTTGACCACCGCCCAACAAGCCTTCGAGGCCGCCGAGCAGGCCCGCGGCCAGACCCAGCAAACCGCCAACGCGGCCCAGGAACAGCGCCACGCCGCCGCCGAGGAACGCGCCCGCGTCCGCGCCGAAATCGCTGCCCTCACCGACCTCCTCGCCAGTACCGCCCCCGGCGACTGGGAGCCCGTGCTCGACAGCGTGCAGGTCGATCCCGGTTACGAAACCGCCCTTGGTGCGGCCCTCGGTGACGATCTCGACGCCGCCGCCAGCGACACCGCGCCCAAACATTGGCGCACCCTGCCGGCAACCCCGGGCCAGGCCCTGCCCGCCGGTGCCGAGCCCCTGGCCCGGTTCGTCCGTGGCGCCCTCGCCCTCAACCGCCGCCTTGCCCATGTCGGCGTTGTCGACAACAGCGCCGACGGCGAACCTTTGGCGTCCCGCCTCGCCTTGGGACAGCGTTTGGTCAGCCTGGCCGGCGACCTGTGGCGCTGGGACGGCTATACCGTCAAGGCCGGCGCCCGGTCCGCCGCCGCCGCCCGCCTCGAACAGCGCAACCGCCTGAAAACCCTCGCCACCGGTCTCACCGCCGCCGAAGCCCAATTCGCCGCCGCCGAGTCGGTTTTGCGCCAGGCCCAGGACAGCGCCCGCCAGGCCGCCGAGAACGAAACCACCGCCCGCGACACCCAGCGCCAGGCCGAGCGCGCGCTCCATGGCGCCCGCGAGCGGCAGGCGGCCATCGCCGCCAAGGCCGCATCCACCGCCGCCCGCCTCGAGGGCTTGCGGGAATCGGCCGCACGTCTGGAACAGGAACTCAACGACGTCACCCGCCGCCTGACCACCGCCCTCGAGGATGTCGCCAGCTTTGAGGACCTCGCCGGTCAACGCCAACAGCTCGTCGAGGCCCGGCAGCGCCTGCGCCAGGCGCACAACGCCCAGGCTCAGGCTCAGGCCGCCGCCGATCAGCTTGCCCGCGATATCAGCGACCGCCAGCGCCGCCTCGCCACCATCGCCCAGGACCGCGATTCCTGGACCACGCGCCAGCACAATGCCGGCGCCCGGATTGGCGAACTCCAGCAGCGCCGCACCGCGCTTGCCGACGAGTTGGCCCAGCTGGCCACCAGGCCCCAGGAGATCGAACAGCAGCGCGCCACCTTGCTGGACAGTTTATCCCGCGCCGAAACCCGGCGCGCCGACGCCGCCGACCGCGTCGCCAGCGGCGAATCCGCCGCCGCCGAGGCCGCGCGCGCCCTCAAGACCGCCGAAGCCGCGATGGCCGAGGCCCGCGAGCAGCGCGTCCGCGTCGAGGCCTTGGTGGCCCAGACCGAACAGACCCGCACCAATGTGCGCGAACGCATTACCGAGCGCCTGGAATGCCGTCCCGAGGAGGTCTTGACCGTCGGCGGTTTTGCACCGGGGGCGACGTTGCCCGAGCGCGAGGCCTCCGAACGCAAACTCGAACGCCTGTTGCGCGAGCGCGACGGCATGGGTCCGGTCAATCTGCGGGCCGAGCAGGAGGCCGAGGATCTCGACCAGCAAATCACCGTCATGCAGTCCGAGCGCACCGACTTGCAGGCCGCCATCGCCCGCCTCCGTCAGGGCATTGGCAACCTCAATCGTCAGGCCCGCCAGCGCCTGACCGCCTCTTTTACCGAGGTCGACCGCCATTTCCAGGCGCTTTTTGTCCGCCTGTTCGGCGGCGGCCGCGCCCATTTGGAACTCACCGAGGCCGAAGACCCCCTCGATGCCGGCCTCGAAATCTTCGCCAGCCCCCCCGGCAAGGCGCTTCAGGCCCTCTCCCTGTTATCCGGCGGCGAGCAGGCCCTGACCGCGCTGGCCCTGCTTTTTGCGGTCTTCCAGACCAATCCCGCACCCATCTGCGTGCTCGACGAGGTCGACGCCCCCCTCGATGACGCCAATGTCGATCGTTTCTGTTCTTTGCTTGAAAGCATGGCCGCCAGCGGCGACACCCGTTTCCTCATTATCACCCATCACCGCATGACCATGGCGCGCATGGATCGGCTCTTCGGCGTCACCATGCCCGAACGCGGCATCAGCCAGCTGGTATCCGTCGATCTCCACCATGCGGCGGCCATCCGCCGCACTGCTTGAGCCCCCGTAAACATTGAGAAAATGCGCCCTTTGACCGGACTCCATGCGGCCGATTGCCGTCTTGACTTGGGCCCAGGCCCTCAGTACCTTGCCGGCGTTTTTCGGCTTCGCTTAATCGCCGGGCCGGATTCTTTGGGGGAGATTTGGAACACGCATGACGCGCGACGACAGGCCTCCGCCATTGGAGGATCTGGACGCTCGGCTGAAAGCTGCCAGGTCATGCCAAGCTGACAAGCGGGACGATAAGAGTGAGGACCGTAAAACTAGCGAACTAGGCCCTGCTTTGCGCATGGGTTCGGACTTGGTGGCGGGCGTCGCGGTTGGCGCTTTCATCGGCTGGGCCCTTGACCGGTGGCTCGGCACCCAGCCATGGCTGATGATCGTATTTTTCTTGCTCGGCGCTGCCGCGGGATTCTACAACGTCTACCGCAGCGCTAAACAAACGACCGGGGTCGCTGCCACCGATAGCGGCGACAACGGCGACCAGGATTCGCCGTCCGACGGGACAAAAAAGGAGTAACCGGTGGCCGACCCGCTGGCACAGTTTGAGGTCAAGACCATTATCCCGCTACAAGTCGGCGGCATCGACATCTCCTTCACCAACTCATCCCTTTTCATGAGTCTGGCCGTCCTTGGCGCCTCCGGCTTCCTGGTGCTCGGCGCCCGCTATGGCGCCGCGGTTCCGGGCCGCTGGCAATCCATGACCGAACTCACTTATGAGTTCATATCCAACCTGATAAAAGAAACCATTGGGCCTGAAGGGCGACGCTATTTCCCGATCATCTTCACGCTCTTCATGTTCATTCTGTTCGGCAACATGCTGGGAATGGTGCCCTATGGCTACACCTTCACCAGCCAAATCATCGTTACCTTCGCCATGGCGGCGGTGGTCTTCGTCGGTGTCACTATTCTCGCCTTCGCCAAGCATGGGCTGCACTTCTTCTCTTTCTTCACGCCACCCGGATCGCCCGTTTGGATGTGGCCGCTGCTGATCCCGATCGAGATAATCTCCTATCTCTCGCGTCCGCTCAGCCTGTCCGTCAGGCTTTTTGCCAACATGATGGCCGGCCATACCCTGCTTAAGGTTATCGCTGGTTTCGTTTTCAGCCTTAGCGTATTTGGTGTGGTGCCGCTGGCCTTTGTCGTCGCTGTTACCGCCCTTGAGATCCTCATTGCCTTTTTGCAGGCCTACGTGTTCACCTTGCTCACCTGCCTGTACATCAAGGACGCGTTAGAACTTCACTAGGGGCCGGTGGTCCTATCACGAAAAATCCCTATACGGAGGCGAAGCTAGACTAATGGATGTGGAAGCTGCAAAGTTTATTGGTGCCGGTTTGGCAGTACTCGGCGTCATCGGTTCCGGTATCGGAATCGGCAACGTCTTCTCATCGTTCATCACCGCCGTTGCCCGCAACCCGGCTGCCCGTGGTGACGTTTTACCCATGACCATGCTGGGCTTTGCCTTGGTCGAAGCCATCGCCCTGTTCGCACTGGTCGTCGCCCTGATTATCCTATTCGCCTGATCTTTGCCGGTCAGCAGGCTAACGCTGGGAGGCCGCCGTGCCGCAGTTCGAAACGGAAGCATTCATCAGCCAGATATTTTGGCTGATTGTGACCTTCGTGCCCCTCTACTTCATCCTTGCAAAATCGGCTTTGCCGCGTATCCGCACGGCTCTGGAGGACCGCCAGAATCGTATCGACCAGGATCTCACCCGGGCGACCTTGCTCAGTGAGGAGGCCGAACAGGTCCGCGCAGCCTACGAGCAGGAATTGACCAATGCCCGGGCCAGTGCCCAGGAACAGGTCCGCAAGGTCAACGAAGCCGCGGCCGCGGCGGCGGCGGCGCGCCATGAAGGGCTTTCCCAGCAGCTAGCCCGCGACCTTGACGCTGCCGAGCAGCGCATCGCCCAGGCTCGGCAAGAAGCCATCGGCAACATCCGTGACCTGGCTCGGGATCTCGCCGCGGCGGCGGCGTCACGGGTCGCCGGTATTCAGCTCGATGCGCTCTCGATGCAGGACGCGGTCGATGCCGAACTGGCGGAGAAAAAGTAATGTTTCAAAATCCCGATATATGGATTGCCATCGCCTTCGTCATCCTCATCGCGGCACTGTATCGCCCGGTCTCGAAAATACTTACCGGCTCGCTCGATAACCGCGCCGCGTCCATCAAGGCCCAACTCGACGAGGCCCAGCGCCTGCGCGAAGAAGCCCAGCACGCCCTGGCCGAGTACAAGCGCATGCAGCGCGATGCTGCCAAGGAAGCCGAGGAAATCCTCAACCTGGCCAAGGAAGAAGCCGACATCCTGCGCGACCGCGCCGAGCAGGCCCTCGCCGCCACCATCAAGCGCCGCGAGGAACAAGCCGTCGCCCGCATCGCCCAGGCCGAGGCCGAGGCCATCCAGGAAGTCCGCAACCTGGCGGTAGACGTCGCCATGGTCGCCGCCAGCACGGTCCTGCAAGACCGCCTCGACGGCACCGACGGCGACGACATCATCACCGCCGCCATCAAGGAACTCCCCGCCCGCCTCAACTAAGCCGAAACCGGCTGCCGCACGATCTCTCGCCTGTTTCTAGAGCAAGCGGACACTGCTATTCCACCGGCAAACACGTCATATAAGGCGCCAGGGTCTGGTCTTGAGGCCATCGAAACCAGACCCTGGCTCACCGCACCGACATAGCCGGCCGTCGCTTCGGCGACCTGCCTCTGAGAAGGTTCTCCACGCGAACAACGCGTCCGAAACGGCGCCGACCTATGAGCCGGATCGAATCTCGGTGCGGACTTGGTCGTAATAGTCGGTGACGCCCCGGTCTGCGTGCACGTTGGTGTACTTGACCTCGCCGCGCTCGGGAGACCAGTACCAGGTACGCGTGCGCTTGTCTTGACGGCAAACGACTTTGTAGGCGTCAATCAACTCTTCAGCGACCGAAATGTTCACGGTGGAGTCCACTTCGCAGCGGCGTGTGCCACGCCGCCCATCGCTGTTTATGAACTCGTACTTCGCCCTGTTCCCCACTTGCAGCGGCCAAATCGCGCCCTCGCGCTCGGTTATTTCCCGCGACCCCGTGAAGCCTCCGCAATTCTCCCACTCCAAGGTCGGCGCGAACCAATCGGTTGAATTGACCCACCGGCACCCTCTGGTGCTTTGCGCGGTGATACGATCCCCCTCGACTGCCAAAATCGTCCAGCCACCTTCTTCGCCGGTCTGAACATCTTTTTGAACGAGTGTATAGCCCACCTGCCACTCGGGCTGGTCGACCGCTGACAGTTCGGCAATTGGCGATTGCTCTTCGACCGTGGCGCAAGCAGCCAAACCGGCCGCCGCAAATGTCAAAAAAATACTTTTCGGAATCAGACCCATTTTCTCCCCCAGATTACGCGCCGGAACACCCGGCGCACGATTACGGACCGCTGGAGGTTAGCGAAGATATTGGCGCACGGCCCCACCCATATTAGGGGGTATACATGTCTATGTTACGGCTGCGGGCTGAGCGCCGTCGGAGAGCAAGCTCGCAGCCTGGCGCCAGTTGACGCCAACTGAACTGAGGGACATTTTATCGAGTCAAATTAAGTCGCTCTCCCTTCCGAAAGAAAGGAGGCGTCCGACAAGATCAGGCGAACGAGGTCTGCTTGACTATGGGTACCTGTCTTCGACATGGCGTTCTTCAATGTCCAGCGCACCGTGTGCTCTGAGCGTCGGCCGGCCTCCGCATACTGTCTGACAGATTGTCCGCGCATCAGCGCCGCGACCAGGTTCGACTCGGCTTGGGTCAGCCCATGAAGTTGACTGATTTTATCGGCCGACAGCGCTAGCGGCACATCGGAGTCCTTGCTGAAAACCGCTGCGACCGGACGGCGGGCCCCGAAATCTGCTTGCGCCGAGCGGATCGGGACGACCAGCAGCACCAATGGCCGGCCCATTGACGGACGGGAGATCCGGAGCAGGCCGCCGGACCCTGTCGCAACGCCCGTGCCCTGCCCGAGCGCGCCGGCGATCAGCGCTTGCAGTTCGGCGTCCTCCTTTCGAAACGAGGCCCTAAGAAGGCCGCGTTCACTGGTCAGACCGTCACGCCGTCTGAGGATCCGACATGCACTTGCATTGGCCTCAAGAACATGCCCGTCACGGTCCAAAAAGAACACAGCCAGCCGCGAACCATCGAGCAACGCCGCGAGTGGTCTGTTTTCCGCCGACACCGAAGCGAGAGACTGCCGAATGCGCACGGCCTGCAATACATGCGGCAGGAGTTGCCGGATTTTCTTTGTCTCGGCATCCACAAAGGCGCCGCGGCCTTTTTCCCGGATAGCCGAAAAGACAATGCTGTCGCCCGCTGGTCCGTTCATGCGCGTGATGAGTTGGCTTTGCGCATCATATTTTGCCAGAAACTCATTATAGGTCGCCGAGCTTTGCATTTCGGTCCCGCGGAACAGCGACTCGTGATGGGTGGGGACCGCGTGCGGCAACGCAAGTATCCGCGGCACACGCTCGTCAATCAGCCCATACTGGGATACATATTCCTTGTTGGCTTCCGGATACCTGCTGACAAGACCAAAGACCGGCGCGCCGCTGCGCCGGTCAAAGACAAGCAGATGCATATTGTTGGCGTCCAGGGCGACCGCCATATCCTGCAGGACCTGCAGCCAGACTGTTTCGTCCAAGGCTGCATCATAGAGCCGAGCTATGAGTCCGAGGACAGGTTCAGCCGGGTTTTCTCCAGAGGCCACCGCGGCGCGCCGTGTCACGTCTCTGCGCTAACAATCGGAACCGACAACACCAGCCGCACAATGTCCGTTTGACGTCTGCTGTCGGTCTTCGATTGGATCTGCTTTAGGTGCCAGCGGACCGTGTTTGTCGAAACTTCGTTCGTTTTCGTCCGCGTAGTCCGCCACGGACTTGCCTTGGGCTAACGCTATGGCGAGGTGAGCCTCGCGCTCCGTAAGCCCATAAAAGCGGCGCAAATTTTGTGTCGGCTGGCCGGCGGCTGTTTCAGGATCGCTGACAAAAACCAACGCCGCTGTCGCTCGCATTTCTATGTGAGCGTCATTTTGCGGCGCCGGCGTCACCAAAAGCAGCAGAGGCGAGTGACCCGTCGACCGGCGTACGGAAACGGCCCCACCCGGTATGGAGACAACGCTCGATCTTGCCTGAATAGCGCCCTTCAACGCGGCCGAAAGCGCCGAACTATCGGTTGGCGCCTGCGCTCTGAGCCTCCGATCAACGGTCCGCAGCCCGTCACTGGCTGCCACCAGACGACGCGCAAATCGGTTCATCCACACAATGCAATGATCACGGTCGACAAAGATCACGCCCTGGCGCAATTGGTCGAGAGCATCGAGAGCTGATTCTCTGCCCAACTCGACCCACCGCGTCTTTAGGCGGATTTGCATGCTCCGCACCAAATGCTGTTTGAGGATGGCAAACAGCCTCATATCGGCTGCGTCCGCGTGCCCCTGTTTCTGAGTGCGGTTCACCGAACAGTAGCCCTTCAACCCGTCGATGCCGGGAATCGCACCGCCGATATAGTATTTGAGATTGTATGAGTTAGTCAGCCAATCGTAATACTCACTGCGGTCCATTTCCGATTCGGAATGGTGCATGTAGTCGCAGACCACATCACGCGGGTTGCGCGCGATATAGTCTACCCGGGGATCAATGCTCAAATAATGCTCGCCGAATTCCCTTAGGGCCGCATCGTCAACGCCATGCTGGACGAGCAAAGGAATCTCTGTGAGGTCCTTGTTTGCGTAATAGGCGACGCTGGCGGCCGCTCCCATCATACCGGAGATGCCCCTCATCGCTTCGGGCCACAACGTCGGGTCCACAGCCGCGTCGTAAATCCGACCGACAAGTGTGCGGAGGGTCTCCTCAGAGTGCATCCTCACCTTTCATCAACGGCATCGCCCGTATCGCGGGCTAGCTTGTTGGCGGACTGGAGAGCAAAAGTCTGATCAGTTCTGCCTGCCGAATCGTGTATGTTTTTGAAAAGATCTGTTTCAGATGCCAGCGGACCGTATGCATCGATCTCTTTTTCTGCTCGGCATAGTCTTTGAGCGAAACCCCGGCGACGAGAGCCCGGGCAAGCCCGGCCTCGGTTATGGTTAGTCCGTAGAGTGCAATAATCTGCTCCAGTGGCGGTACCGCGACGCTCTCCGGGTCGCTGATGAAGATTAGGACACTGGGAATATCGCGCGCCCAAATAGCCAGGCTCGCCGGTGCGGACGAGATCGACAATATGTAGGCGCGCTTCCCCGATGGCCGCGCCATGACAAGCGAACTTGGCGTGCCGTCCCGGACCACGCCCGCGATCGCGTTCTGCAGGGCACTTCTGTCAGTTGACGAGGCACCCCTCAAACCGTCGGCGCCCCCATAGAGGCCGTCCGCATCACCGATGATACCTTCTGCGGCTTCATTCATGGACAGGATGCGTCCATCCCTGGCCAGCACCACAACGGCGGTTTTCAGCCTATCGATCGCGCCAAACGCGGTTTCTGCCGCCAGATTCGCGCCCTCGAGTTTCATACCTATGTCAAGAGCGCGCTCAATATGGGGGGCGAACCGGTCGAATATCTTTGCTTCCCCGATATCGGCATGGCCCTGTCGCTTGGTCCGCTGCAGCGCTACCACACCGGCGATCGGGCCGGTGGCGCTGAACAGCCGCGATCCCAGATAGTACCTGGTTCCCAGTATTCTATGAATCCAATCGTAGTATTCGCTCTTATCAATCTCAGACTCTTCGATATGCATATAGTCAACGGAAGTTCTGATGCTTGGGTTTTCGTACTGAAAACCTACCCGTTTATCAATGGATATGTAATATTCGTTATATTCTTTTAGAACAGTAGATGGCATCCCAAGAGACAGGATAAACGGTGTCTCATTCTTTTTCCGGTCGACATAATAGACAACAATGTTCTCGGCTCGGAAATGTCTGCAAACGTCAGTAAGGGCACCATGCCAGCCAGCCGGGTCAACAGCGGCGTCGTAGATTTGGCCGACTAGGCGGCTAAAGTCGTCCTCCCCCACCTCTACCCCCAAGAGATCAAGATAAAGAGACTGCTACCGTTGCGTGTAACACCCTAGATCAAACCGCAGCCAATTGCCAATGCGGGAGCCCGGGTTGGTTTGGGCCTTCTGCGACAGGCCTACCCGTTAGCCCCGGGCGACCCAAATCTGATCAATCACGCCCCGCCGCCTCGACTAACCCGAGGCTAGCGACACCAGCTGCGGCGCGCACCGTCCCAGCGCCGCGCCAGGCCCTCGGCAACGAGCGAGTCGCCCACCGACCGCCCGTCGACTTCGATCACCCGGAGTTTTCGCCCGTATTGGTCCTCATCGCGACCACCCGTGTAGACGGCCCTAACGGGCCCTGAGTTCAGCAAGCTCAACAGCCGGCGCTTGGCCTTTTTGCCCAGCGCTCTTTCCGAGGCACATTTGGAGGACCGAATTTCTGGTGTATCTATGTCTTCGAGCCTAATGATATTTCCGCCAAAATGGATGGTGTCGCCATCAACCACACATTGCTGCTGGCCGGCCCGGGCACAAAACCGAAACTTGGCGACGCTACCCTGACGCGCTTCAATGCCAACCTTTCTCGGCTGCAGATCGAACGCAAAGAATCCAATCGCCGCCCCACTGATCAACACAGTCGGTAGCCATAAAGTAGCCTTCACAGCATGCCTCCTTGGCGAGTTGCCGCACGGCCACCTTATCAGAGCGACTTTTCGGAATTGCTTTACGGATCTATACGAGCAACAGGGGCCCTATGGGCTAGCGAAAAAGGCTCATCCCCTTGCACCTCGACACCTGCAAGGAGCCTCCTTGAACACTGGCGCCGATACTCTTTAAACAACTTCCCGAACCGACAATAATCTCGGAACGCGCTCTAACCCGCCATATCCTCGCGCCACCGCAGCACTGGCTTGCGCGCTGCCGCCGTCTCATCGAGCCGCCGTCGCGGTGTCAGCCGCGGCGCCGCGGCGAAAAAATCCGCCTCACCGGCTTTGGCCCGCGCCGCGAGATGCCGCATCACACTGATAAATTCGTCGAGGCCGCGTTTCGATTCCGTCTCCGTCGGCTCCACCAGCATCGCCCCATGCACCACCAGCGGAAAATACATCGTCATCGGATGATAACCCTCGTCGATCATCGCCTTGGCGAAGTCCAGGGTCGTCACGCCGCTGCCGTTCAGGAAACGGTCGTCGAACAGCACCTCATGCATGCACGGCCCATCGAAGGACACGGTCATCAC
>QIGO01000189.1 GCA_003230015.1 Alphaproteobacteria bacterium
ATAGCAATCCGCCGCTTCGACAGCCCGCCGGCATGAAGCCGCAGAACCTCGCCTATCTTGCGCATGGGCAATCTCTCCCGGGGCATCCTCGTTCCTCTCAAAAAGGCGCGAAGGTAGCCCCTGTCAGGATCACCCAACGAGGTCGATCACATCGCCAATCCGACTGGCCGCTTTGGATCGGAATCAGTGGCCGCATTGCGTCGGAATGCGCATCCTCACCGCCACCGGATACAACTTCAGCGTCCTCATCCGATGGTTCGAGGCCCTTTTGCGTGCCTTGATTAAGGTGCTCCTCAGAACACCTTTTGTCGCTCAGATCGTCTGAAAACTCACCAACACTGATTCTTCACGGCCGACTTGTTAAGAAGCGTGTTTGGTCATTCTGAGATCGGCCAAACCCGAGGCGTTTTCCGAACGTCAAGCACGTTAATCTGACTGGGCGTTGATCTTGCGGATTCCATCAGGGCCAACGGTCAGCGCACCGCAGCGATAAGGCCGGAAACATGACGACGCCCCCGGTGTTGCAAAGGGCCGGTCCTGCCATGTCACCTGCCCTCATCTATTTGACTTGATGCTTGTCTCAATCGACGAGGGTCAACCGAATCGTCTTTTGGATAGAACGGCCGCTCTAAGCTCCGCCATGTCAGCCCTCGGAGGTCGGGTGTGGTGGGTCCCTTGGTATCCAGGACGAACGCGCCCGCGGCAAATGGATATGTCAGGCGGTAGTTCATCGGATTCTTGACAGAGACAAGTCGGGCGGCTTGCACATCCAATCCCGCCGCCCTATAGGATTCGTAGCCCCATTCATATGCCGCGTAGGTCGTGACCAGTACGCGCGTTTCCTTGACCGCGAGAACAACGCTTGGGCCCATTGAGGCGGTAACGCCTCCAAGAAAGCCCCCATCATAGGTAAACTGGCCGTCGAAAACGCGTTCAACTGTCGCCGTGATCGGAACGGGCGTGCCCCGCGAAGTGTTGATCCGGTTGCCGACCTCAGTCGCGATTGTTACGCCTGTGCCGGCCTTCGCGGCTTGCTCAGCGGCAACCGGATCGACAAGGTGCACGAGCGAACCGGCATTTGGCGCGAGCCTCAGCAATGCCTCAAGGAGGGCCGCTCCATCTCCGGTCGAGCCACCACCGACACAATCCGACGTGTCGGCGAGAATCACCGGCCCATTTCCAATCGCGAGCGCGGCGCGGATCGCGTCATCGACAGGGACCGTTTCGACCTCAAAAGCATGGCGGCGCTCCCAGGCTTCGGATGTAATTTTATTGGCGACCGCCTCCGCGGTGGCGACGTCACCGTTCGAGACAACCACCGCCGCGAAGCCCATGTCGGGCACATCAAGCCAGGGCTGGACAGGGAAATAGCTGACGGCGCTAATCGGTCCATCGTCGTTCTCAAATCCGCGCGCGATCCGGTCGAGGTCGACCATCGGTCCCGCACCGGAGGTGTGCTCAAGGTGAGGCGCAAACAACATTGGGAGCTTGGACACCGCCATAACCGGCTGCATCCGTCCTTCGATGGTATCCACAAGGCAACGGACGGCGCGCGCCGCGGTTTCCGGTGCATCGTCATGGGGGTAATGTTGATAGCCGATCAAGATGTCGCAGTTGGCGAGCATCGCCGGGGTTATGTTGCCGTGAAGATCGCAGCTGATGGCGATCGGCGCCGAACCGGCAATCGAGCGGACCTCGGCCAGCAACTCACCTTCGACATCGTCGGCACCTTCGGCCATCATCGCACCATGCAGCGCCAGAAACACGCCGTCGAATGGCGCCGACGTGTTCAACCGATCATCTCTAAGCGCTTGATGGCAATTGCGCTCGACGATGCCGCCCGCGCCGCCATGGGTCGCAAGGAGCGGCGCGATACCGACGCCGGTTCTTTCGAGTTCCGCGATTGCGCCACCCATTTCGGTGCGTGTACCGGAGAGACGCCCGACGAGATTTGGACCGGTCTCAAGGTATTTGTTGCGGAAATCCTGCATTCCGGCTCGGGCGACACAGAAGGCGTTGCTCTCTTGCATCAGCGCGCCGAGGGCGACCCTCATGACGCGGGCGCTTGATCGTAGTCAATCGGCGTGCCATGCCACCCCGCTTCCCTTTTTTTCCAGTATAGGTCGCGCAATCGCCAGGTCACGGGTCCCGGTGTTCCGTCCGCCACTGGTTGGCCGTCAATCCTTGTGATGGGGATGAGCCCGCCCGCTGTCGTCGACAGGAAGACTTCTTCGGATTTTCTTAGGCGCTCCGCCGGAAGGGGGGCCGCCACGTATTCAAGATTGGTCTCGGCGCAAAGCTCAAATACGGTCCGTCTGGTCATGCCATCCAAGACGCCCTCGCCCGGGGTTATCAATTTGCCGTCGATCACGGCAAAAATATTGAACCCCGGCCCCTCCGTCACGTTTCCTTCGGCGTCGCTCAGCACCACGGTTTCAGCGCCGTTGTCGTAAGCTTCGAACAACCCCATTTGAAAGTCGAGCCAATGGTAGTGTTTGATCGTCGGGTCCACCGATGTTGCTGGAACTCGCTGGATGCCGCTGACAAAAAGATGCAAGCCCTGCCGTTGCTGCTCGGGGGTCGCCACCCAGATATAGGGCACGCAAAAAACGTAGAATTGGTTGGCGCATTGCCTTGGGTCGCGTACACCGGCCGGCGGCACGCCGCGCGTCATAATAATTTGCACATAGGCATCGCGAAAACCGGCCCTGCGCACGCATTCGATTACGACCTTGCGCCGCCCCTCCTCGTCGAATTCCCCGCTCATGCGCAACTTTGCGATGTTGCGCTTGAATCGGGCGAGATGGTCGTCAAGCCGGAAGACGACCCCCTTCCATACCGATATGGTGTCCTGGTTGGCGTCGGAACGTAGAAAGCCCCAATCGAGAAGCGGTATCCGGGCCTCCTCGATGGGGACGTAAGTTCCATTGATGAAGGCAATGCCCTTGCTGAAGTCCCCTTCAATCATAACTGTTCCCTCCAGTGCGCGGTCTGCCGCCATCCTCTCATAAGAAAACGAGCGTCAAGGGCGGAACGAAAGCGACGAGCAGTATCGCTATGATCATGATCGCCATCCACGGCAAGGCAGCGACCGCCACTTTCACAAGTGGGGCGCCCGCGATATTGGCTCCAACGAACAGGCAGATACCAACAGGTGGCGTGATGAGTCCAAGATTGAGCGCCATAATCATGAAAACACCGAAATGGATCGGATCCATTCCGATACCAAGGGCGACGGGAAGTAGGATAGGCAGCAAAATGAAAAGCGTTGATGTCGCGTCAAGGAACATGCCGGTGACGATCAAAAGGCCCAACATGGACAATATGATTACCGAATCGGAGCCACCGCTCGACAAGAGCAGGTTCGATACGAATCCCGGAATGCCCTGCGCGTTGATGATCCAAGCGAAGAGGGTGGCCGTCGCAACGATGAACATCACGGAAGTTGCGACGACTGCGGCACGTTCGAAGATGCGCGGCACGTCGCGCCAGGTGATGTCCCGGTACACATAGATGGCAATAAACAGAGCGTAGAGTGTGACGAAAATAGCCGACTCCGTCGGCGTGAAGATGCCGAGACGGATCCCACCAAGTATGAGCACCGGCGCAATCAGCGCCCAGCCCGCGCGCAGGGTAGCTTTACCCAGGGGCTGCCGCGCGATGGCTTGGGTCGATCCATAACCCCGCAGCCGCGACAGAAGGACCGCGCCGGCGGCGAGTAGGACAGTAATGACCAGTCCCGGCACGACACCAGCCAAGAATAAGTCGCTGATCGATTGCTTTGCCAGGACGCCGTAAAGAATGAGCGCGATCGACGGCGGTACGAGGTTAGCGGTCGTCGATGCCGCAGCGATCAGCGAGGCCGTGAAGTGACGCGGGTAGCCGTGCCTATCCATCGGTTTCGACATTATTGAGGTGACTGCCGCCGTTTCCGCCGCCGCCGAACCAGTCAATCCGCCGAACAAAAAACACGTGAAGACCGATGTGATGGCGAGACCACCCGGAATTCGACCGAACAGCGCATTGAAGAAGTCCACTAGCCGAGAGCCGATCGAACTTTCCGAAATGATCGTGCCCGCAAGAATAAAGAAAGGAATGGCCAGCAACACGAAGGAGTCGAGGGAGGTCATGATCATTTGGACGCTAAGCTCGATCGGAGCAATGTCGAACAGCAACAGTGTCAGCGCCGCGCTGAGCCCGAGGCAGATAGCGATCGGCAACCCACCCGCCAGAAACAGGAACATCAGTCCGAATAGAGCTGACGAGACGATTACCTGCTCGCTCATCGTGTCCCCCGCCATGCCGGCAGGATTTCCACCTGGACGATCCGAATGATGCTTAGAAAGCAGCCGAGCGGGACAGACGCGGTTAGCAACGCCGCCGGAAAACCAACATTTGTCACCGCGTCGATGCGAAGTTGAAACTGCGCTACTTTGACTGCCGAATAGGCGAGGTAGATGAGAAACGCAATCGCGAGTAGCCAGACCAGGACGAGATAGACGCGCCGGACGGTTCCACTGAGGCTGTCGGGTACCAAACTGACGTTGATGTTCTCGCGATACCGGAAGGTCATCGCCAACGAGAGGAACACCAGCACAATGAACATATTCGGCAGCAACATCTCGGTCCGGGATATCGGAAGCGGAATCGCGTATCGGTTGACGATCTGAGCCGTGCCGGTCACGAGCATGGCAACGAAGATTAAGGTCACAAGCCCGCGTTCAACGCGGTCAACGAGTGGCGGCGCTTGTCGCTCCGGCGTTTTATCGTTTTGGCTGCTGGGCGGCGGATCTATCATGTGGTCTTCCAACTGCGTCCGGTCGCGGGTGGAGGCGGCGCCGCCTGTCCGAGTGGCGGCGCCGTCCGTCCGAGTGGGAGAATGGGCGGGAGCAGTTCGAACTTGAACGGCCCCTAGCGACCGAGTTCGGCGCGTGCCTTGTCGGCCTCGGCGATGGCCAGCGCAATGATGTCCGCGCCGATGACGTCGTTGAACTGGCTGTACAATGGTTGCAGGAGCTGGCGGAACTCGTTGATCGCCTCCGGTGTCGGCCGGAGCACTTCCATGCCGAGTTTCTCCAACTCAGCCGGTAGATCGATATCCTGCTGTATTGCGATCGCCCGTTGCTCGAGGACGGCGTTGCGCGCCTCTTCAAGGAGCACGGTCTGGAACTCCTCGGACAGGCTGTCGAACTTGTCTTTGTTTATCAGGATATTGAATGGGTCGTAGACGTAGTTCCATTGGGTCACGTAGTCCTGCACCTCGTAAAGCCGGAACGACATGATGGTCGAGAAGGCATTCTCCTGGCCGTCGACGGCGCCTGTTTGCAGAGCCTGGAAGGTCTCCTGCATGTTCATTGTGACCGCTTGCGCTTCCATCGCCTTGAAGGCCGCGAGGAACACTTCCGTTCCGGCAACGCGCAGTTTCAGTCCCTTGATGTCGGCGGCGGTGGCGACTGGGCGCTTGCTATTGGTCAATTGCCGGAAGCCGTTAATGCCCGTACCGAGCGACTTGATGCCGTATTCCTCGTACCAACTCGCCGTCGCATCGCCAAGCGGTCCATCGATGACCTTAATGGCGACCTCATGATCTTCGATAAGGAAGGGCAAGCTGTACACATCGAAGCGGCGATCGACGAAAAGGCCGGCGATGATGGTTGAAAGGAGGGACATGTCGATGATCCCGGCGCGCAGCAGTTCCACCTCCGTCTTGAAGCTGCCGCCCGCCAGCGTGTGGTTGGGAAAGAGCTCGATCTTAAGCCGCCCGCCGGTACGTTCCGCGACGCGCTCCGCGAGAATTTTGCCGGCGACAAAGACGTGGCCATCGGGCCGGTCATTTGCCGACAGCCTGAGCGTAACCGTTTCTTGAGCGAAGGATTGAGCGGAAACAGAAATCATTCCAAGTACCGCAACTCCTAATAACAAAATTTTGCGCATGGTCTTTCCTCCTGTTGGTCGTCGGTAATTCGCCTGGTTGTGCACGTTGGTTCACGCTTTCCCAGACATTGAAGTAGCAACCGGTTCGGGCGTCATGCCGGTCGTCCACCACTTTTCGGTCGGCGAACCACGTTTTCCAGTGGTGCGCCACGAGCGAAGCGATCTAGATTCTCTGCAATTTTTTTCCATCGGCGGGAAAGCATTCCCTCGGTCCAAGCCGCGACATGAGGTGTCATCAAGACATTGGGCAATTCCGAGAACGGATACCGGGACGGGCGCGGCGCTGGGTCATCGTCATCGGGATAACGCCACCAGACGTCAAGAGCGGCGCCGGCGATCTTGCGATTGGACAGCGCCGCAAAGAGAGCCGATTCGTCGACTATTTCTCCCCGGGCGATATTGATCAGGACTGCGGAGTCTTGCATCAGCGCCAATCGGCGCGCATCGATCAATCCGTGCGTTTCAGTCGTGAGCGGACAGGCAATCACAACAAAATCGCAACGCGGCACCATGGTATCGAGCGCGGGCATGCGTCCGGACCATTCAAGAACGGGATCGTCTGATTCCCGCCGCGATACCGCAACCACGGTCATGTCGAATGCGGCCGCCTTTTTGGCGACGGCCTGAGCGATTCTTCCATAGCCGACCAGACCGATCGTCGCGCCCGCCAGCTCCCCATGCAGGGGGCCGAAGGAGACGTGGCTGCCGCTCCAGTCGCCGCCGCGGAAATTTCCGTCGAGTCCGCGGAGATCAATGCGGAGTTCGAGCATCGCCAGGAGGACGAATTCGGCCACGGCGGTTTCATGCTCGAAAACGTTGCAAACGGTACATGTCTCGGGGATGGCGCCCCAATCGACGGCATCGGTGCCGGCATTTGGAAGCTGAAGAAACCGCAGCTTGACCGCTTTTCGACCGAGGCTTTGGTTCCAGCCTTGCGAAATGGCGGCTTCCGCCGTGGACAGTGTATCCATCAACATGCAGTCGGAATCCTGAAGCGCGACTGTTCGGATCTCCCATGGCGTTGTCAGAGATGCTGCAAGGCGGTCGACGTTGCGGGTGGCGTAGGGATTGACGAGAACACAGCGCATGGCGGTCACATCCCTACGCCGCCCGAAACCTTGATCACCTCGCCGGTGATGTAGCTGGACGCCGGAGAACAAAGAAAGGCGACGGTCTCCGCCATGTCGCGCGGCTGCCCCATGCGCGGGATCGGGTAGTCCTCGATACCGTAGTCATAGCCGTGCATCACCGCCGAGGTGAGTACGGGCCCCGGTGCGACGGCATTGACTCTGACGCCCTGGCGGCCGTATTCGCGCGCCGCCCACTTGGTCAGGCCAATCAGGCCCGCCTTCGCCGCGGCATAGGCCGGCCCGGATCTTCCATCCTGCCCCTTTGCCGGAAGGCCGCCAATGACCCCGGAAATAGAGGAGATATTGACGATGGCGCCGGTCTCGGCTGCCAGCATGTATGGCAGCACCGCACGCATGAAGAAAAACGCGCCGGAAAGGTTCTTGTTCAGCTCAGCGAACCACACCTCGTCGGGCAGGTCTACAAAGCCGGTGCGTGCGCCGCCGCCGGCGCAATTCACCAAAATATCGATACGCTTGTGAAGGTGGTGCGCTTCGACAACCGTCGCGGCTACGGTCGAGGAGTCGGTTACGTCGCAAACCAATGACAACACGGCGTTCGCGACCTCCGCCTCGATGAGGTCGACGACAACGACGCGTGCGCCACGCTTCGTTAGGGCTGACGTAATGGCTCCACCGATATGCCCCGCACCGCCGGTGACGATGGCAACCTGGCCGTCGAGATCGCCGCCGGTCATGGCGCCACCATTTCGCGAATTGCTTGCTCGATATTCTGTTGCGACACCCGATAGGCGGCTTCAAGGGGCGGGGAGAACGGGACCGGCGCCCTCGGCGCGCCCAGACGCCGCGGCGGCCGGCAGAGGTCCCCGTGGACATTCTCGACAACCGTCGCGACGATTTCCGCGCCGAGGCCGCAGACCTGAACGGCTTCGTGGACGACCAGTAGCCGGCCGGTCTTTTTCACCGAGGCAAATACGGCGCCCGTATCCCACGGCCACAGCGAACGCAGATCCAGCAATTCGACGTCCGTGCCGGTCTCGACGCAGGCCTCCACCGCCTTGTGTGCAACCGACGCCATAGTTGACCAGGTAACGACCGTAACATCGCCACCCTTCCTGACAAGGCGCGCCTCGCCAATTGGGACGCAGTGGTCGCCCTCGGGAATCTCGCCCGTGTTTTGCCATATGGCGCGGGGTTCGATGAAAATGACGGGGTCTTCGCATCTGATGGCCGATTTCAAAAGGCCCTTGCAGTCGGCGGCAGTCGACGGCGCAAGAACGACGAGGCCCGGTACGTGGACGTACCAGCTTTCAAGTGATTGCGAGTGCTGCGCGGCCGATCCCGTCACCATTCCCTGCGGCAGACGCACGACAACCGGAACCCGCGCCTGCCCGCCAAACATGAAGCGGGCCTTGGCGATCTGGTTGACCAGTTCGTCGATCGCCGAAAGGGCGAAATCGGCAATGCGCATTTCCACGACCGGTCTCGTACCGGCAAGGGCCCCGCCAAGCCCGGCGGATACGATCATCGCTTCCGAGATCGGAGAAGCGACGATGCGGTCGGGTCCGAACTCGCTGATTAGGCCGCGGTATTGTCCGTACAGGCCGCCGATGTGGAGGTCCTCGCCAACCGCCCAGACCGTTGCGTCGCGCCGCATTTCCTCGGCCAGGCCGTCGCGAACGGCCTCAAGGACCGTCTGCGTCGTCATGCCGGGGCTCCGATGTCCTGGACTTCCGCATAGATGCTCGCGGGTTCCGGGAAGACTGCCTCGCGGGCAGCTACCAGCGCCGCCGCTATTTCCGTCTCAACCTCCACCTGAAGACGCTGCACATCCTGGGACAAATTCCAGTCGGTCAACCGCTGTCGCATGAGGAGAATCGGGTCACGGAGCTCCTGGCGGGAGTGCCTCTCCGCGTCGCGATAGGCGCCCTGGTCGGCGATAGTGTGCCCGCGAAGGCGATAGGTCTGAGCATGAATGAACGCAGGTCCGCCCTCGCGACGGAGCCGCTCGACCATCGCTGCGGCTGCGTCGGCCACGGCCAACACATCGTTGCCGTCAACGACCATGCTTTGGATGCCAAGAGACTCGGCGCGGGCCGCCGGACCCGCGCCCGCCGTCAGGCGCGCGGTCTCGGTAAAAGCCGCGTAACCGTTGTCTTCGCAAACGAAGAGGACAGGCAGCCGAAAGGTGGCCGCCCAGTTGAGCGACTCCAGGAAGGGTCCGCGATTTACCGCGCCGTCGCCGAAGAAGCAGGCCGTAACCGCTTCGCTTCCGCGGACGCGCAGCCCCTGAGCCGCTCCCACAGCTATCCCGAGGCCGCCGCCGACAACGCCGTTCGCTCCAAGCATTCCGGCGGAAAAGTCGGCGATGTGCATCGATCCGCCCTTGCCTTTGCACGTGCCGGTTACGCGCCCGAAGAGTTCCGCCATCATTGCTGAAAGCGATGCCCCTTTGGCGATCGAATGGCCGTGGCCACGATGTGTGCTTGTGATGAGATCGGCCGGCTCAAGCGCAGAGCAGACGCCCGCAGCGACAGCCTCCTGCCCGATCGACAGATGTAGGGTGCCTGGAATCTCTCCGTCGCGCTGCGCGATCTCGGCGGCCTCCTCGAAGCGCCGAATGCTGAGCATCGTCCTGTGGAGCGCGAGCGCCCGCTTGCGCTCGTTGTTGTTGTCGATGTCCGTCATGCTGCCGTGACTTCGCGCGGGCGGCGCATGGGGTCCAACCGCTGCGCGATCACGTCTGCTTCGCGTTGGAGCATCGACACGACTTGCATTCGCCTCTCAGGTTGCATGCGTTCGGAAATCGCCGCGACGCTAAGCGTCGCTACCGGCAGGCCGTCCTTGCCAAGAACAGCGACGGCGACGGCACTCATTCCGCTAACAATCCGTCCGCCGTTGAATGCGTATCCCTGGGCCCGCGTCTCTTCGATCTGTTGATAGATATCGGAAACGTCGAACCCCGAGAGAGCGGACTCACGTGCGGCGTTGATCTCGATGGCTTGCCGCAACTCGCTGTCGGGTAGGGCGGAGAGAAGAGCGAGACTGCCCGACCCGATGCCGAGGGGCCGACGGTCACCGATATTGAGCGTCAGAGTCCGAATGGGAAACGAGCCAACCTGCCGGTCAACGCAGACGGCCTCGTACCGGTCCATGATCGACAGGAACACGGTATCGCCCGTTTGCCGGGCAAGCGCGACGAGGCTCGGTCGGGCCAACTCAATTATGTCCAGCCGACTCTGTGCGGCCATTGCGAGCGTATAGACCTCGAGGCCCAGCCGGTAGCGCCGCGTCGCCGCGTCCTGCTCGACGAAGCCGAGGTCTAGCAACGCATTGATCAGGCGGTGGGTGGTTGTCTTGCCGAGGCCGATCGCCTGCGTCACCTCGGCCAAGCGCGTTCCCGCGGTCCCCGCATGGGCAAGGACGCGCAGGATCGTTGCCGCCCGATCCAGGCTTCGGACGCCACTCCGCCGGTCGATCAGTTTGCTCTCCGGCATTTCAACTCCCTAGACAACGAGGACATTATGCGTTACGGATAGTGGAACTCGAGAACCATAATACAGAACAAAAGTGTTGTCAAAGCCATGAAACCCGCAATATCTAGGCCGTTGGCGAGGGAATTGGTCCTATTGGGTCCATATTTTGGCACATGGCGGGAGGGAAAATGAGGAACGGGGCAATCCTCCTGGCTGACACGGCGACCGTGCTCGGGCCGCTATTCGCCAACGCCATCGTCATTTGCGGGTCTCACGGCGGTACCTTTCCGGGTTGCCTTGTCGCCCAGGCGGGCTGCCGCGGGGCGATTTTCAACGATGCGGCCATCGGAATGCAGGCCGCGGGAATCGGATCGCTCGCGCTCCTAGAAGGGCTTGGTTTGCCGGGCGCGGCTGTCGACCACTGTAGTGCGCGGATCGGCGACGCGGCCGACATGCAAGCGCGCGGCATCATTTCGCGGATCAATACTTCCGCGGAAGTATTCGGCTGTGCCGTTGGCCAGACCGTCGCCGAATGCGCGAAACGGATGTCGCGCGGCGCACCGCGCCTGTCGTCGGCGCCCGATATCGCCGAACAGCGCGTGCTTGTCGCGGAAGGGGGCGGTGTAAAGGTCTGGGCGCTCGATTCGGCGTCACAGGTTGTGGCCAATGATGCTGACGCCATTCTTCTGACCGGCTCTCACGGCGGCTTGGTTGGCGGGCGGACATCCGCAGTACTGAAAACGAGCGCGCGCCTAGCGGTATTCAATGATGCGGGCGTCGGCGTCGATCGAGCCGGCATCGGAAGGCTGGCGGCGCTTTCGGCGCGCGGCATTCCTGCCGCCACGGTCTCCGCTGAAACGGCGCGCATCGGCGACGGCGTTTCGACCTACGAGGACGGCATCATTTCGTTCCTCAACGAGCCTGCTCATTTGCTCGGTGGGCGGCCGGGTCAAGCGGTGCGTGAATTTGTCACCGCGCTTCTTCATCGCGTTTCCTCGGAGGCGACGAGTTGAACGAGGTTCAGGAAGCCATGCCTCATGGGGCAATACCAATGAATGGCGGCCGCCTCATCGCTGAGATGGTGAAGGCCCACGGCGTTGGTCCAATGTTTGGGATGGGCGGATTTCAGCTCCTGCCCTTCTACGAGGCGATCCGTCAACTCGGTCTTGAGCACTACCTCGTGAATGACGAGCGAACCGGCGCGTTCGCCGCCGATGCTTATGCGCGCGTTTCCGGGCGACCCGGGGTGTGCGACGCGACGCTTGGCCCCGGCGCGACAAATCTCGTCACAGCCCTCGTCGAGTCGTTGAATGCGGGCATTCCACTTGTCGTGTTTGTGGGGGACACACACCGCCGCCACGCCGGGCGCAACATGACCCAGGAAGCGCGCCAGACGGAAATCCTGCGCCCCGCCGTAAAGGAATTGATCCGCGTGGAAATGGTCGAGCGGATTCCGGAACTTGTGCGTCGCGCGTTCGCCTTATCGACCGCCGGCCGACCCGGTCCGGTTGTGCTCGACATTCCGGAAGACGTATGCCACGGCGAAGCTTTCATATCGCGCGCCGAAATCTATGCAGGTTCCGCTGCGGTCGCCGTTCCGGCCATGCGCTGTCGGCCCGATGCTGACGCGATTACCCGTGCCGCCGCTCTTCTACAGGACGCCGAGCGGCCCTTAATTCTCGCGGGCGGCGGCGTTCATCTTTCCCGTGCCGACGGCGTGCTGACGGAGTTCGCCGAGACATTCGGTATTCCGGTAGCTCACACAATGAGCGGCAAGGGAGCCATTGCGTGCACCCACCCGCTATCGGTTGGCCTGTTCGGGCGGTATAGCCGAATCGCCAATGATTTGATCGCATCAGCGGATTGCCTTCTGGTCATCGGCTGCAAACTTGGCGAAATCGCGACGCGCCGGTATTCGCTTCTGCCTAGCGGGACCTCGCTCATCCACCTCGACATATGTCCGGAGGAATTCGGGCGGACGGCTCGCGCGACGATCGCGCTCTTGGGGGACGCGGCCGCAGGCATTTCCGATCTTCACGAAGAGCTTCGCGAAACGGCTGCAGCGCAAAAGACGAAGCGGGCAGGCATCGCCCGCGACATTGCCGACCGGATGGCGGTTTGGCGCGAGGGGGCACGCCAAAGAACCCATTCCGACGAAGAGCCAATCAATGTCGCCCGCATTGTTCAAGCCTTCAACGAGGTGCTTCCGGCCAATGCACTGCTGATAGCCGACGGCGGCTTCGCGGCACACTGGACCGGCCTTTTTTACGATACCAAGAAAAGTGGCCGGACCTACCTTCCTGATCGTGGATTTGCCTCGATCGGCTACGGACTTCCGGGGGCGCTGGGCGCGTGGCTCGCAGTGCGCGACAGGCCCGTTGTCGCCATCACCGGCGATGGCGGATTGAACATGACGCTCGGAGACCTTGAGACCGCCCGGCGGGTCGGTGCGGCCATCGTAATCTGCGTCGTAAACAACGCTGCATCCGGTTACGTCAAAGCGCTGCAGCATTCGGTGTACGGGCCGGGCCACTACCAATCATCGGATCTTGAGGAAACGAATTACGCCGAGGTGGCGCGAGCAATGGGCTGCGCCGGTATTCGTGTTGAGCGGCCTGCCGATTTGTCGGCCGCATTGGTAGAGGCCCTCGCCGAACGAGGGCGGCCGACTGTTATCGACATAGTTTCGACGCGCGACCCGGCCGCAATGCTGCCGGGAGTCGATACCCGCGCGCTCGTTGTGGAGGCTGGTGACCGACCTATCTGAAGGTCGAAAGAAGGGAGTTGAAAGATGGCATGCCTCACTTTGTGGCTGGGGAGGTCAGTGTGGCACTGGGCTGAGGCCTCCCGATTGAGGAACGTCGGGAAGTGACTTTCGGCGTGCTCCCCGAAGATCTAGCGCTCTGCGATGCCGGCGCGCTCTCTGTTATTCGGGCGGTCGTCGAGCAGGGCTTAATGCCGCGTGTCGGCGATTCGGTGGGCTTCTTCGTGCGTGACGTTGCGACTTTGCACCTTTTCGATAATCTAGCTCCCGGTCAACCCGCGATCGCTCGAGTGATCGCATGACCGGTGCCCACCACGAAAAGGTAGCATTAGTCACAGGCGCGGCGGGCGGTATCGGGCTTGCCACGGCTGAGCGCCTCGGCCGCGAAGGCGCCGCCGTCGTGCTCGTCGACAATCAAGTTGAGCCGCTTCAGCGAGCTGCGGCCGCGATGGTCGCGCAGGGGCAAACGGTACTGGCCGTACCAGCCGATATCGGAAAGGAAGACGAGGCACTCGGCTGCGTCGACGCGGCGGTAGACGCCTTCGGCCGGCTTGATATCGTCGTCAATGCGGCGGGCATTCAACCCTACGGAACGGTGGTTGACACCGACCTTGCAGATTGGGAGCGCGTCTTCGCTGTGAACCTCACTGCGATTTTTTTGATCTCCAAGCGGGCAATTCCGATGATGCTGGCACAGGGTGGAGGTGTGATCGTTAATATCGCCTCCGTCCAATCGCTCGCGAGCTCGGCACGTGTAGCCGCCTACGCGGCGTCAAAAGCCGGTGTTCTAGGATTGACCCGGTCGATAGCTGTCGACCATGCCCGCGACGGGATCCGCGCCAACGCAATCTGCCCCGGCTCCGTCGATACGCCGCTGCTCCGTTTTTCCGCCGAGGCAAACCGCGGCGATCGCAGTGTGGAGGACATGATTGCCGGTTGGGGGGCGATGCATCCGGTCGGTCGCGTCGGACGCGCCGAGGAGATTGCCGGATTGGCGTCATACCTCGCCGGTCCGGACGCCGCGTTCATCAACGGCGCCGCTATTACGATCGATGGCGGCGTCATGGCGAAGCTCGGCATCGTGCTCCCGGAGTAATGACATGCATTTGGGATGCATCGCAGACGACTTCACCGGAGCAAGCGACCTTGCCAATACTCTCGCCAAGGGGGGCATGGCGACGACGCAATTCGTTGGCGTGCCAGGCGGTGCGGCGCCACGCGACTGCGAGGCCGGGGTCGTGTCGTTGAAAACCCGGTCGGTCGCCGCCGACAAGGCGATCGCGGAGAGCATTGCGGCGCTGGAATGGCTGCGGCGGCAGGGATGTCGCCAGTATTTCTTCAAGTATTGCTCCACCTTCGATTCAACGCCGGAGGGCAATATCGGCCCGGTCGCGGAAGCAATGGTGAATGCCATCGATGCTGCTGTGGCGGTCGTGTGTCCTGTGTTCCCGGCAACCGGGCGGACGCTCTACTCGGGACACCTCTTTGTCGATGGGAAGCTGCTGTCCGAATCAGGGATGGAAAATCACCCGCTCAACCCGATGACGGACGCAGACATCCGACGCTGGCTGAGCTTGCAGACGCATGGCGACGTTGGCCTTCTGCCTTACGATGTGGTGCGGCAAGGCGCCGCCGCCATTCGCGTGGGACTTGGGGCCGAAGCGGCCGCGGGGCGGCGGCTGGTAGTAGTCGACGCGCTTACGGACAACGATCTGATCGAAATCGGCGTGGCGGTGGCCGACGACAAGCTGGTGACTGGCGGCTCCGGAATTGCCCTCGGACTCCCGAATAATTTCCGCAAGTCAGGGCTGATTCATGGCAGCTCCATCGCTTTTTCGGGTGCCAAGGGGTCCGGGGTCGTCCTGTTGGGGTCATGTTCGGCGACCACGCGCGGCCAGGTCGCCGCCCACCTTGAGGACCATCCCGGCCTAGCCGTCGATCCCGACGATTTGTCGTATGGCACGATCAACGCCGACATGGCCGTCGCCTTCGCCCACGATCGGATCGATCGATCGCCAATCATCTATACCACCGCCGAACCGGCCGATGTACGGGCCGCCCAAGAACGCCACGGCCGCGAAGCGATTGCCATGACGATCGAGGCGTTCTTCGGAGAAGTGGCCAAACAGCTGGTGGCTGAGGCCGGCGTGACCCGTATCGCGGTTGGCGGTGGCGAGACCTCCGGCGCTGTCGTTAATGCGCTTGGACTGGAGTGGTTCCGCATAGGCCCCGAGATCGACCCCGGCGTGCCGATACTTTCCGCCGAAGGGCGACAGCCGGTGCATCTCGCGCTAAAGAGCGGAAACTTCGGTAGCAGCGATTTCTTTGCGAAGGCGCTTGGCGCAATGGGGGGTTCATGAGCGAACAAGACCTTTGTCAGGCGCGGCTTCGTTTCATGGTACGGACGGCGGTCCATCCGCGCGAAGTCGAATGCGAGCCCACAAGCGGCGATCGGTCAACAGGGAATCGGATTGAAAATGACAAATTACGCTGGTGAAATTCGACGAAAAGGATTCGTCGAGAAGGTATCTAAATATCCGCTCGTTGGAAAAGTAGCCAAATACTGGGAGGAAAACCCGGGGCTGAGGCAACCCCTGGGAGTGCTTATTCCGCTGGTCCTTATCATCACGATTTTCGCCATAATCAATCCCCGCGTAATATCGGAACAGAATATATTCAATATCCTCCGGCAGGCCGCAATTATCATGGTCCTGGGCACGGGGATGACCCTTGTCATCGCGACGGGTGGAATCGATCTTTCCGTCGGTTCGATCGTCGGATTAACCGCTGCTGTTGCAGGCCTAATTCTAGATAGTGCGCTTACAGACTTTCCAGTATTTTTCGCCATAATCGCGGCCATTAGCGTTGGCATTGCATGCGGGGCCGTTAACGGCGCTGTGATCAACTATTTCAAAGTACCGCCGCTCATAATGACACTTGGCACGCTAACAACCATACGCGGAATAACATTTTTAATGATGCAGGATAAAATTGTCCGAGGATTTCCGGACAGTTTTTCGTTTATTGGACAGGGGCGGATAGGTGGCGTCCCGGTGCCGATCATCATAGGCCTAACGACAATGGTCGTCGGCGGACTGATTCTGTCATCGACCAGGACCGGAAAATACATGCTTGCTGTTGGCGGGAACGAGGAAGCCGCGAAGCGTTGCGGGATAAAAATTACGCAGTACCGGCTGCTTGCTTACATCATCAGTGGCGGACTGGCCGGACTGGCGGGAATAATGCTGGCATCACGAATTGATTCCGCGCAGGCAAGCTTGGGTACGGGTCTGGAACTCCACGTCGTCGTGGTTGTCATCCTTGGGGGCACATACCTCTTTGGTGGATACGCGACGATGTTGGGGACATTGCTCGGCATTTTGTTGATTGGGGTTATAGAAAATGGACTTCTTCTTGTTGGGGTACCGTTTTTTTGGCAACAGATTGTGATTGGTACTCTACTGATAACAGCGGTTGCCGTGCAGATGTACAGGTTCCGTTCCTCTTCGATGGGAGCACAAGAGTAGCGCCGAAGGAAAGGAGAAGCGTGGCAGGGAAAAGAAACGAATACAAATTGCAGAAATTCAATCGTCAGATCCTGAGGAGGAGAGATCATGAAAGGGAAACTCTTTAAATTTATCGTTATGGCGTCGGCTATTGGTCTGTACGGTACACAGCCAGTGGTTGCGAGTGAAAATGAGGTTGTTATCGGTTTCGCCCCGTCGGCATACGACACGACAGACTACTTCGGCCAATTCGACTCGGCCATGCGGGAAGTTCTAGAAAAGGAGGGAATTTCCTTCAAGGTGAAGGGCCGGGCGCCGCTAACTCCTGGCGATGTGCGTGGCCACATGGGTATCGTCGAGGACTTCATAACAATTGGTGTCGACTACATTATTTTTGGGCCACTCGATCCCGTCGCAACAGTTCCGGTAATAAGGCTGGCCAATGAAGCCGGTATACCGCTAATCATTATGAACCGTCTCGAGCCTCTTCCAGACGACGCCGGTGTCGAGGTCATGACATATACCGGATATTCCCAAAGAATGGGCGGCGAGATACTGGGCCAATGGGCCATAGACAACCTGTTGGAGGCTGGTGACGAGGTAGCGATTATCTACGGGAATGTGGGGCACGCGGTGTCGGATGATCGCGGTTTTCCAGCCAAGGAAGCCTGGGAAAAAGCGGGTATTAAGGTCGTATTCGAGCAGAATACGAATTGGCTATCGACTTCCGCCTACGATGTTACCGAGCGTGTGCTCGTAACCTACCCGAACATCAAACTTATCTATGGGGTTTCCAGTTCCATAGCCATGGGGGCGGCAGAGGCTGTTGCTGCCGCTGGCTTAAAGGGAAAGGTTGACGTTCTTGGATTTGGAAGTATCACCCCCGAAATTGACATGATCTGGGAGGGATTAATCCGGGGTTCTATCTTCCGGGATGCGGCAAGCAATGGTAGGCAGGCCGCGGAAGCCATCATTCTGCGTGAGCAGGGGAAAGCCGTCCCCTCCAGCTACGGGATGGAGTTGATAATGGTCAGCAGCAGGGATGAGATTTTGGATAGTATCCCAGTTGGGCAGTTGGAACCCACGAAGAACTGGCCTGAGATGGAAAAAGCACTTGCTGCGAGGTGAGGTTGTGGGGGAACTCGGGCGTTCCGGTTCCCCCATTTTTTCCGAATAGGTCCGAGAATTTTGGATCAAGTGAGCGCAGGGACCTTGAGAGGGTGGACAATATGGAAATGAACGAGCCTCTCATTCAAATGAGGGGGATAAGCAAGAGTTTCGGTGGTGTGGAGGCATTAAAGGAGGTCGATCTCCAGCTTGGGCGGCAAGAAGTTCTCGGTCTGGTGGGAGACAATGGAGCCGGTAAATCCACGCTTATCAAAATATTGACAGGCGCTATTACGCCCGATCAGGGCGAAATTTTGATAGATGGGGAGAAGGTAAAAATTACCCATCCCAGGGACTCGCAAGGTCTCGGGATACAAGCCATCTACCAGGACTTGTCGCTGGTAGGGACATTTGATCCGCCATCGAACCTGTTCTTGGGAAAAGAAATCATCAAACGCCGTTTCGGCCTGTTTCCCGTTCTAGATAAAAAGAAAATGCTGAAGGAGGGGTTGAAGACATTACGCGAGGAACTAATGATCGATATTCCCAACCCTTACAATTCGGTGAACAAACTCTCCGGGGGGCAGCAACAAGCGGTCGCAATAGGTAGGGCGATATATTTGAAGGCCAAGGTTATAATCATGGACGAACCCACTGCGTCCCTGGGTGTGGAAGAATGCGAGAAGATTTTAGATTTGATCAAACGGCTAAAGACGCAGGATTGTTCCGTGATAGTCATAAGCCATAACATGGAACATATTTTCTCCGTTTGCGACAGGGTGTCTGTGCTAAGGCACGGCGAGATCGTTGGCGACCGCGCTGTATCGGATAGCAGCAGTACAGAGATTGTTAGCTACATTACCGGCGCGAAGGGATAAGTATTGTGCCTGATGAAAATATGATCGGGCACATGGCGCTTGGCAACGGAACCTCCGACGGGATCGAGTTCCTTGGGAGCTTGCGTAGTCCTCTGAGCAATCTATGACAGAACAAGATCTTCACGAGGCTCTCGTTCACTGGCGCCGCTCGATGTTCGAGCGCGGGTCGGTCGTGTCGGGAACCACCCTGGATATCGCCACATACAACGTTGAAGAACTGGTGGACGCCGCCAGATTCGCGATAACGATGCGCGGCCAAAAGGCGCGTTATCTTACAGCGTCCGACGTTGCCGACCTGGAAACGGCGTTCGATTCAAGGTGACCTAGATGGCCCGTTTCTCCGCCAATCTCGGATTCATGTGGCCAGACCGGCCTCTCCTCGAGCGGATTGACGCCGCCGCGGCCGCAGGATTTCGCGCGATCGAATTGCATTGGCCTTACGACACGCCGGGCGAATCGGTTCGCGACTCCTGCGCTGACCGCGGATTGACGCTTCTCGGCATCAACACGGCGCGCGGTAATGTCGCAGCCGGAGATTTCGGACTTGGCGCCGTGCCCGGCCGGGAAGCGGAGTTCATGGCGGCCATAGAGCAATCCATCGCTTATTGTATGGCGTCGGGCGCCTCCTCCATCCACGCGATGGCGGGCATCAATGACCCTACGCAAGAAGAGGCCGCCATGGCGGTGTTCCGCGAGAACCTGGCGGGCGCCGCCGAGCGGGCATCGGTTCATGGATTGACGTTGCTACTCGAACCGATCAATCCGCGCGACGTGCCGGGCTATTTTTTGTCCTGCGTCGAGGCCGCCGGGGAGATCATTGAAGCGGTCGGCGCGCCGAATATCAAGATCATGTTCGACGTCTATCATGTCGCGATCGCCCAGGGTGATGTCCTGACACGTCTTGAGCGGTACCTTCCGCTCATTGGTCATGTTCAAATCGCCGCGGTACCGAGCCGTCATGAGCCGGATGAAGGCGAGATCGCATACGGCGCTATTTTTGATGCGCTGGAGGAACATGATTACGGCGGCTGGATCGGCTGCGAGTACAAACCGCGGGACGCCACGGAGAGTGGGCTGGGATGGGTTCAGACGCTAGGGGTTCGGCTATGACCAATGTTGCCGTTGTTGTCGAGTCGAAGAACCTCCTCGGCGAGGGGCCGGTCTGGTGTTCGCGCGATCGTGTTCTCTGGTGGGTGGACATCATTGGGCGCGAGATACTTCGGTTCGATGCCGGCACGGCGATACTCGACCGCTGGCCGACGGAGATGCGGCCATGCTGCCTCGCGGTGCGTGAGGCCGGTGGCCTGATCGTTGGCTTCGATAAGGGATTCGGCCTATTTGCCCCAGAGACGGGGACGGTTACGTGGTACGCGGACAACGAGAAGGATACGCTGCGCACGCGAATCAACGACGGCAAGTGCGATCGCCGCGGCCGTTTCTTCGTCGGCACGCTGGACGACGAACTCAAGGAACATCTTGGTGCTCTCTATCGCCTCGACGCCAATGGAGTTACGTCGCAAATCGATCGCGGCTTCGGCATCTCCAATGGCCCTGCGTGGAGCCCGGACGACAAAACATTCTATGTCGGCGACAGCATGGACAGGGCGATATACGTCTACGACTTCGATGCAGGGGCAGGGACCGTATCGAACAAACGGGTCTTCGCGACGATAGACGATGGAGCGGGCATTCCCGATGGAGCGACAGTGGATGCCGAGGGTTTTCTGTGGAATGCTCAGTGGGATGCCTGGCGCGTGGTGCGCTATGCCCCCGACGGGCGGGTCGATCGTACTATTCAAATGCCGGTCAGGCGGCCGACGAGTTGCATGTTTGGCGGGCCTGATTTCACGACCCTCTACGTAACTAGCGCGATCTGGGATCCATCCGATCCGTTGCTGGCCGGAGAGCCGCTAGCGGGTGCGGTCTTTGCGCTTGAAACTGGCGTGCGCGGCTTGCCCGAGCCGCGTTTTGCCGGTTGACCGCAGGCAATAGTGCTGTCAAACAAAAGCGAGCCGGTGTCAGTTTGCCGTTGGGTTTGGAATCTCAAGCTGTACAAAGCATCCGCCACTCGGACAGCGCGGCGGTGCGGTTCAGTTTGAAATTCCGGCGGCCGGTGAGATGGCGTTCGTGATTGAAATGATTGAGGAAAGACGAGTGGACGGCGGCGAACTTTTGCAGACTTCGCATCCGCCGGAACCTCTGCATAGCTCGTTCGCGTCGTCGGAGCGGCAGGTGTGAGTTCTCAGCGCGGTTATTGACCCAGCGGCCGGTCTCCTGAAGCCGTTCGTTGCCGATTTCTCGCATCGCAGCCCGATAGGACCGAAGCCGGTCGGTGACGATGGCTTTCGGCCCCCCGTACCGCTTCATGGTCTTCTTCAGAAAATGTAAAGCTGCCTTGCGATCGCGGCGTTTGGAGACATAGGCCTCCAGCACCTCGCCTTCGTGATCGACCGCTCGCCATAGGTAGTGCGTCTCACCTCTGATCTTCACGAACATTTCGTCCAGATGCCAGCGCCACTGCGTGACCTGGCGCATCTGCTGCGCCCTCTTCCTGCGGATCTCGCCGGCGAACATCGGGCCGAAACGGTTCCACCACAGGCGCACGGTCTCGTGGCAGATGTCGATACCCCGCTCATGGAGAAGGTCTTCCACATTCCGTAGTGACAGCGGAAAGCGGATATACATCATCACCGCCAAGCGGATGATCTCGGGTGATGTTTTGAAATAGCGAAACGGATTCTTGCTCATACAGCGAGGCTACGGAGCATCCCGGGCGCACTCAAGCCGCTTTCCCCTGACAACACCCTGCAGCGGCTTCAGCCTTGCTTCGCGGCTGATTGGTATCGATCAGGCCCGCAGGTCACAGAGAATATCCCTCTCCTCCTTGAGCAGACGGTTCTCTTTGCGAAGCCTGTCGTTCTCTTTCGCCAAATCCAAATCAGGAGCCGACGGCATATCGTCCGGCGCTGACTTTTGGATCCATTTATTCAGCGTCGAAAAGCCAATGCCCAAATCCGAGGCAGCCTGCCGACGGCTAAGCCCGCTCGTCAGCGCAATGGGGATCGCCTCCCGACGGAACTCGTCGCTGTGTCGCCGTGCCATGTTCGCTCCTCTCGACAAATATTGCGAATAGTCGCGAAACGGCTCACGGCATCTGCCCCCGTGCCTGCCAGTATTGCCGGGCGACTGTCTCGAGGTGATCGCGCATAACCGATTCAGCGCGTTCGGGATTCTTTTCGGCCACAGCGTCGAAAATGCACTCGTGGGATCGGTATGCCATTTTGCCGGCGTTCGGAATGCGGAGAGTCAGAGAACGTTGCATCGTCAACCATTCGGCCACGGCCTCATGAATTGCCGAGAAGATCGGGTTGCGCGAAATCTCGGCGAGAACCAAGTGAAAAGCGACATCTGTTCGCTCAAACGCGTCGAGATCGCCAAGCGCCGCCTTGTTGGCATCGAGGGCAGCACGCAAATCTTCAATATCCGTTGGCGAGGCGTGCTGCGCGGCATGACGTACCAGACCAACTTCGAAGAAGGTCCGCGCTACTTGGAAATGCCGCTCTCCTTCCGGCTCAGCCAGCAAATGGCGCGCGGCGCCACGGAGCTCGTTAAGCAGAAGGCGCGGCGTGGGTTTGGTGACTCGGCCGCGCTCGCCGGCCTTGATCTCGAGGAGCCCCATTTTCTGCAGGGAATAGAGAGCTTCGCGAATGGTAGGACGGCCAACCCCAAACCTTTCCATGAGTTGGCGTTCTGAAGGTATCTGGTCACCCGGTTTGTATTGGGGCGACAGAAGCATCTCTTCGAGGCGCGCCAACACCTCGTCGGACAACCGTTTACGGCGAATGATCTGTGTCTGCACGCGCGTCTCCCAATAGTGCTCCATCAGCAGGCGCGTAATCGAACGCACCGTCATCTGGATCGGGCGTAATCGAAGAATGGCCAAGGATGTCGAACGCCTCATCGGCCCCGCACCAGCCTACATCCTTATCCCCATCATCTAACTCATGACACGCCACCTCGCACGGCGCAGATATCGTGCGGCTCATTTCAACAAGGACTCTAAGCCTGCAAAACGACAAAGGTCCAGCCGGACGCCGGGACCGGCAGCTACGAGCGGGTTACCCTTATAAAGACCATTGTTTGCCATAAAATCGCTCGTCCATCCGCCGGCCTCACGCACCAATGCAATCCCGCCAAGGCAATCCCATGAATTGATGTGAGGCATAAAGGCGCCAATAAGCCGGTCTGCCGCCACGTAGGCCAGCATCAAGGCGGCGGATCCATTTTGGAAATACAAACCACCTGCTTCGAGCAGGTTTGAGGCGAACGGGATGATGTCGATCGGTTTGCATCGGTGCGCGAAAGGCATGCCTACCGAACCCTCAGTGACGGTTGTCGCCCGGCTCACACTGAGGCGTGTACCATTCAGCCAAGAACCGGCCCCGCGACTTGCGGCATAAATATCACCCGTACATGGCTGCACGACGACGCCAAGGATGACGTCATCGTGCAAGACATACGCAATGGAAACAGTCCAAGTTGGTATCCCGGAGAGAAAGGCTGCCGTTCCGTCAATTGGATCGACGACCCATAGTCCCGAGACAGATTCTTGGCTCCCCTCAGTAAGACCGCTTTCTTCGCCCAGGAAGTCATCGTCCGGAAATTGAGAAGCCAGTCGGTTGCGTATGAGCTGCTCGACACGTGCATCGGCCTCGCTCACAAAATCCTGCACTCCCTTAACCGTTGTCGTGAGGTCGGCTCTCTTGCCAAAGAGTTCGAGCGCAAGATCACCAGCCTCTGTCGCGATTTTCTGAGCTGCTTCATAGCGGCAGGCTATTTGGTCGTTAGACATATCCATTCGATTTGTTCTCGGCTCCTTGGTTAGGCGAAAATCTAGCAATTGGGCTTGACAGATTTGCTAGAGTCGGCGGGCTCATAACTTGCCTCGAGCGACGTCAGGGTTCTTGAGATCCAATGCTATTTGGTTTGCGGATTGCCTCCTACGAAGTAGTTATGGCGGCCTCAGCGAGGTGAACCTCGTGCAAATCTTCGCGGCGTCTACCGCTCGAGGTCTCGAAAAGATGAACAACGTCTGGAGACCAGGTAAGGCGGACTTGGCTGCCGCGCTCGATTGAGAAGCGACCATGGGTTCGAACGGCGATTTTCTCGTCGCCGACATTGCAATCGACGATCGAATCGGCGCCCAAGTATTCGGCGCCCCGCACGATCGCCGGTAGCCCCCCAGACTCACAGAAGCGAATGTCCTCCGGCCGCAACCCGAGGCTCAAGTCCTGCCCGCGGACCGCCAGGATAGGCGGGCCATCGAGGCCGCGTAGGACGGCGCCACCCTGATGGTTCATCAACCGGATCAAGTTCATTGGTGGCGAACCGATGAAGCGGCCAACAAAGGCCGAGGCGGGACGTTGATAGATCTCATCGGGAGGAGCGCTCTGCTCGATACGACCTTCGCGCAGCAGGATGATCTTGTCGGCCATGCTCATGGCCTCGACTTGATCGTGGGTCACGTAGACCATGGTGATGCCCAGCTTGCGTTGCAGGTCGCGAATCTCCGTCCGCACTTCATGGCGCAGCTTGGCGTCAAGGTTCGATAGTGGCTCGTCCATCAGGCAGACTGGCTTTTCGGCGATGACCGCCCGACCCAGGGCGACTCGCTGCTGTTGGCCACCGGAAAGCTGACTCGGTCGGCGGTCCAAAAGCTCGGACAAGCCCAGAAGATCGGCGCAGCGCTTCAATCGCTCGCCCTGTTCGGCCTTGGGCACCCGGCGCACCTTAAGGCCAAAGAGGATGTTCTCTGCGACGGTCAGGTGCGGAAACAGTGCATAGGATTGGAATACCATCGACAGCTGCCGCCGCGCCGGCGGCATATTTGTAACGTCTCGGCCGCCGATGGCTATGCGCCCGGCCGAAACCATTTCCAGGCCGGCTATCAATCGCAAGGTCGTCGACTTGCCGCATCCGGAGGGGCCGAGCAGGACAGTGAAACCGCCTGTTGGGGCTTCGAAGCTTACGTTGTCGACCGCCTTGACGGAGCCCCACGATTTGTCGACGCCGCGCACCGAGATCGAGAACAATTCCTTGGCAGTTTTCGTCGTCACAGCGAGAACATCATTCTGCCAACTACCTCATTTGCCCAAATACACATCAACATAACATGGAGCTTAGGCGTCGTCGCTCGACAGGCTAACGAGTGACCACACGATCGTCGTCACGCCAGTGCTAGAACCTGCGGTGTTTAGCCGAAGACGGCCGACCAACCGCTAGCCTCGTGTACCCGCCTGGCACGCTTGGCCGGATCGGTCGCTAAGCCAAGGAATCATCTTGCAATTTTCGTACATTAGCTTCACACTGTACTTAGTATACCAGCGCAGAGCAAGCGGATTGCGCCTGGGCGACGAAGGGCCGGGGTGTCGTGCGCGTTAGTTTTGGCTGACATTGGACGTCGCTGTCTGGATTGATCGCCCGGTTGTCGATGTCGAAATCCGAGCGTTGCGTGGATTGTCGCTAACAGTTGCGAGTGTTAGGGCAAGAAGGAAGAGAAACTCTAACTTAGGGGAGAGACCTAAATGAATGAATTCAAAAGGGTTTTCGGTGCTGCGGCCATTGCGGCGCTCGCTGTCATGGGAGGCGCCAAAGGGGCATGGGCCCAGGCCGAAGTTGAGATACAATTTTACTTCCCGGTGGCCGTCGGTGGTAAGGCGGCAGAGAGTCTTGGCGGGCTGGTTGCCGAGTATGCGGCGCAAAGGCCGGGCGTGAAGGTCGACGCGGTCTACGCCGGCAGCTATGTCGACGCGATGGTCAAGGCGATCACCGCGTCGAGGGGCGGCAACGCGCCGCAGCTCGCGGTGCTTGGTGCGGTGAATCTCTTTATGCTGTTGGAAGAAGACTTAATCATGCCAATCGACGACTTGATCACGTCCGATGCGGAGCGCGAGTGGCTTGACGGCTTCTACCCGGCTTTCATGGCAAACAGCCAGGCGGGCGGCAAGACCTATGGCATCCCGTTCCAGCGCTCAACTTTGGTAATGTTCTGGAACAAGGAGGCCTTCAAAGAGGCCGGACTGGACCCGGACAGGCCGCCGACCACTCTGGCCGAGTTGGTTGAGTTCGGCAAGAAACTCACTAAGCGCGACGCCGCCGGCAAGGTGACTCAGTGGGGCATGAGAATTCCTTCCTCCGGCTATCAGTATTGGGAACTCCAATGGCTGATCGGAGGTAAGTTGCCGCTGAACAACGCGGACGGCAACAAGACCAACTTCGACGATCCGCGGGTCATTGAAGCACTGCAGTATTGGCTGGACCTTAGCCAGAAGCATGAAGTCATGGCGTCAGGCCTCCTCGATTGGGGCGCTACACCAAAGGCGTTCTTCGAAGGGGAATCGGCGATAATATTCACCTCCACCGGCAACCTGACCAATGTGCGAGACAACGCGCCGTTCGACTTCGGCGTTGGCTTCATGCCCGGCGTAAAAGACCTAGGTGTCTCGACCGGCGGTGCCAACTTCTACATCTTCAAGGGCTCCACCGACGAGCAGAACGCCGCTGCGCTGGACTTTGTCAAATGGGTTAGCGCGCCTGAACAGGCCGCCACATGGACGCTTGCCACAGGCTACGTGGCGCCACGCCCGGACGCCTGGGAGACGCCGACCTTGAAAGCGTACGCGGCGGATTTCCCACCTGCCGGCGTGTCTCGAGACCAACTCGAATTTGCGGTGGGTGAGTTCATGGTATACGAGCAATACACAGTCCAATCGTTCATAGACGATAACATAGAGGCCGCCCTTACCGGGCAAAAGACACCGGAAGAAGCCATGCAGGACGCGCAGCGCAAGGCGGACCGCCTTCTGAAAAAATATCGTTGAGGCCGGGCGCCCCGGGAGAGGCGCGTTGCGCCCTCTCCCGGCAGACGTGCGCCCCAAACAGGGGCGACCATCTTAACCGGAAGGATCGCACATGCCCGCGAACCGCGGTTATGATGACGTTGGCAGAAGTGAATTGACGGATACCCCCCGTAATCCGTTTGCCAGCTCCAAAGCTAGGTTTCCGGGGCTGTCGCGATTTCGTCCGCGCCGGGAGGCCGTATACGGCTGGTTGCTCCTACTGCCGGCCTTGGTATTGCTATTCGCGTTTACTCATTACCCTGGCCTCATCACCATCTGGCGCAGTTTTTTCTCGACCGCACGCGGCGCTCGGCCCTCCAAATTCATCGGCCTCGACAACTATGTCACCCTGCTGGAGGATGACATCTTCTGGCAGGTGTTGTGGAACAACTTCTTTTACGCGTTAGGCACGATCCCAACTTCGATCGCCTTGGCAATCGTCATGGCTCTTTGGGTCAATCGCAAACTGGCCGGGCGCGGATTCCTGCGGCTTTTTTATTTCGCGCCAACCATGCTGCCGCTGGTCGCCGTGGCCAATATTTGGATGTTCTTCTACACCCCTTCTTTCGGCTTTTTCGATCAGCTCCTTGGCATCTTTGGCCTCAGCGGCCCGAACTGGCTCGGCGACCCGGATACGGCTCTCTTGTCTGTGATCATAGTCGCCATTTGGAAGGAAGCCGGTTTCTTCATGATCTTCTACCTGGCAGCCTTACAGGCGATTTCGCCGCAGCTGGAGGAGGCGGCGATGCTCGAGGGTGCCAGCCGATGGTACTTCTTCCGGCGCATCACGTTTCCGCTGTTGATGCCGACCACGCTCTTCGTTCTGGTCAATGCGGTAATCAACTCATTCCGTCTGGTGGATCATATCATTGTCATGACGGGAGGCGGGCCAAACAACGCCAGCGCGCTGCTATTGTTCTATATCTTTGAGAACGCATTCCGGTTCTGGGATACCGCCTACGGCGCCACGTTAACAGTCGTGCTGTTGCTGTTGATGGCCCTGTTCGGGATCGGCCAGTTCCTTCTTCTGGACCGCAAGGTTCACTATCAGTGAACCAGCCTTTTCATACCAGCCGCCTCGACCGGGCGCTCAACACGATCGGCGCCTGGGTGCTCGGGGTGCTTTGGTTCTTGCCGCTAATCTACGCTGTTTGGGCCGCATTTCATCCCCAGGAATACTCCGCGCGCTTCGTGCTGTTGGCGCCGCTAACGTTGGAGAATTTTGCTGAGGCCTGGGCGCAAGCGCCCTTCGCCCGCTATTTCCTAAATACATTCCTGTTGGTGACACTGATCCTGGCGGTTCAGCTACTGCTGTGCACTCTTGCGGCTTATTCCTTCGCGCGTTTTGCGTTCCGTGGCCGGAACCTCATGTTCATGCTGGTTCTCATGCAAATGTTGGTCATGCCCGACATCCTAATCGTCGAGAACTACAGGACCATTTTGTTTTTGGGCCTGCTCGACACCATTCCCGCGATTGGGCTGCCGTATATGGCCTCGGGCTTCGCCATATTCCTGTTGCGCCAGTCCTTCAAAACCATTCCCAAAGAGTTAGACGAGGCGGCCCGTATAGAGGGTGCCAACATTTTGCAGATCCTATGGAAAGTCTATGTGCCGCTGACCAAGCCGGTCTACGTGGCATTTGGCCTGGTATCGGTCAGTTTCCACTGGAACAACTTCCTGTGGCCCCTGATTGTCACCCAATCTGTAGAAACCCGGCCGCTCACGGTTGGCCTCAGTATCTTTTTCCAAATCGAGTCGCCCGCCGACTGGTCGCTGACCACTGCCGCGTCTCTGATTACCTCAGCGCCGCTGTTGATCGCCTTTCTCATATTCCAGCGCCAATTCGTGCAGAGCTTCATGCGTGCCGGCATCAAATAGACGTTACCCAAACATGGCCGATGCGGAGCGTGGCCGGTTGACCCAGCTTGGTTGTGGCGGCGTAAGGTGGCCGCGGTTATGGCCGGCTGGGGCGGGGCGGTCTATTTTGGACGGCCAGGCAGGAGATTTGTTATCGAATCAACGAGACCACCGTCCACGACGATGTTTTGTCCCGTGCAATACCCCGAATCAGGCCCGGCTAAGAAGGCGACAACGCTGGCGACATCTTCATAGGGATCGCCAATGCGGTGTAGCGGTATGATCGCCTCGCGCTTGGCCTTGATATCTGGGTCCTGATAGATCGAGGCGGTTGCTGGCGTGACTACGAAACCCGGCGAAACGCAATTGACCCGCACACCGTCGCCCCCCCATTCCTGAGCCATCAACCGGACCAGCATGATTAACGTAGCTTTGCTCGGGCCGTACGCACCGAGACGAGTATGCGGAACAACGCCGGATATCGATGAGATGGCGACAAAACTGCCTCGGCTCTCCTTCAACCATGGATGTGCGGCCTTTGCCAGCAGCCAGCAGGCCCGTGTGTTAACCGCGAACAGATGGTCCCACTCGTCAACCTTTAGCTCCAACAAAGTTTTCGAATGGACGATCCCAGCGTTGCTGACGACCACGTCGAGACCTCCAAAGGCGTTGGTGGCTTCGTCCACGAGCCGCGCGGGCACCGCCGGATTCGCGACATCGCCAAGAAGTGGTATGGCGTCCGCGCCTATCTCTCGAAGTTCGCCTACGATCGCATCGAGCTCCGCCACATTCCTCGACGCGCAGGCCGCAATGTGTATCGCGCCCTCACTCCGCGCCGCAAAATCACGTACCAATCGCAGGCATATGGCGCGGCCAATGCCTCGGCTCGCGCCGGTCACCAATATACGCATCGTCCGTTTCCCTGGTTCGTCGCATCGAGCACTCCCGACCGGACTCGCCGGTCCTTGAGCAAGACCAATTTAACTAATGACCAAGTATATATACGGCGCTCTATTTGGGAAATGACAGGGTAACCGGCCACGTCGCCTCGCCCCGCAAACAAAACCATCAGTTAGACGTCGCACCGAAGCTCCAATGATGAGATTAGATTGACGTATGTTACCCGCTATCCACTACTGACCGCCATGACGTAAAAGAATAGAATTGATCTATGCGCGAGCCAAAGCTCGTAAGGCAGCGGAAAAGGCAAGTCGCTCATGCTCATCGCCCAGATCACCGACTTCCACATCTCCGAACCCGCCGGCAAGCCCGAGATGCTATACAGGACTGCCGACCACTTGGTCGCGGCGGTCGCACACCTCAACGCGCTCGACCCTCGACCCGACCTCGTATTCGCTACGGGCGACCTCGTGGACCTCGGAACGGTCGCCGAATACGAGCGGGTTCGCAGCCTGTTGGCTCCGCTGGCGATTCCGGTGCACCTACTTGCCGGCAACCACGACAATCGGCAGACCCTGCGGGCGGTATTCTCAGACCATGCATATCTGCAGGCTGACGGTCCGTTCCTCCAATACGCTCTCGAGGACGGTCCCCTCCGCATTATTGTACTGGACACCCTCATTCCGGGCAGGAGTGGCGGCGGGCTCTGTGATTCGCGACTGGATTGGTTCGAGGCACGCCTCGCGGAGGCACCTGACCGACCAACACTCGTCTTTATGCACCATCCTCCACTAGTGAGTGGAATCGAAGTCTTCGACGAACACGGGTATATCGAGGACAAGGAGAAACTTGGTGCCATTGTTGCCCGGTTCCCAAACATCGAGCGCATCGCCTGCGGCCACCTACACCGGCCGGTAACCGTTCGCTGGCAGGGCACCGTGGTTAGCGTGGCGCCGGGCACCGCACATCAGTATGGCTTCGACCTAAGCGCCGGCGCCGACCTCTCAGTCGTCATGGAACCACGAGTCGTTCAGCTCCACTTGTGGAGCGAACGGACCGGCCTGGTCTCCCATACGTCCTACATCGGCGAATTCTAAGGGGGACTCGTCCGTCCCATTCAGGCAATGCAACGCGCGGTGTTGTCAAGTCGCCAAACAGCAGTCGCATAAATATCGGGCAGTCTGCCATTCGCCTATTTTTGACGCCTGACGTGCTCCCCAAGTCGTCCTCGATCATAAGTTAGTTCTGTTCTGGTTATGGTTCGTTTTTGGCCGGGTTGGCCCAGGCTGCATATCTAGCGCCAAATAGCTAAGGCCTCCAGGGAAGAAGGATATTTAGGAGTGAAACGTTGGAGAGGCTGTGACGTTCAGACGCGAGTAACGCGTCCCAGTCCTGCGACCGTGCGTCGCCGGTACCGATATAGCGTCGCAACCGCAATTCGGCGGCGTGGTCTACAAGGATCATGATACCGCCGGGCCCGGGTAGTCCCGTAATCGACAGGGGAACGAGTAGGAGCACGACAATGAGCAATACCAAACTGAAGCCCGGATTGTGTAGTGCCAGGAGCAGGCAAGACTTCAGGGTCGCGGAAATATCACCTCGGTTGCGCGAGATCAGCGCAAAGAAAAATAACGACACTTGAACCCACACCGCCAAGACCCAAATGGCAACGAGCAAGGCGGCGCCTCCCAAGGCATCGCCACTCGAGCGAGCCGCCGTGGCCCCCAGCACCAGAAATGAAACCAAGCCCACGCTTGAGAAGGCCCAAAGCGTTGCTGGAAGCCAAACTTGTGCCAGCAAGGTTAGGAACCGACCCAGTCCGATTTCCTCGCGGCGAACGATGTCCCGGAGAAGACCGGCGTAGATAGCAAAGATTACAGCAAGAATGGCAGCAACCACGCCAAGGCTTGCCACGCCGAGGATGACGTTTTGAACCCCTATCCAAATTGCGCCAAAAACGGCAAGAATGGAGGCGATCGAGAAGAGAATATTGCCTAAGAAAACCACGAAGATGTTTTCCCATAGGCTCAATGCCGATCGTTTTAGAACAATGCCGATCACGTCCGTTCACCTGCAATTGCGCTTTGCCCCTGTCCACGCTGGATGACCTTGCCCGCGTGATCGAAAAAGTGAACATTGTCGGCGTCAAAATCCGCGAAGGCCGGCGTGCCGCGTGGCAAAGCGGCGTCGTTGTCGGCACCGAGTACCGTGAGCTCCCCAAAAGGCACGGTGAAATAACGGTAACTGCGGTCGCCAAGATGTTCTGTGCCGAGCAGCTCAAACGGATCGATGCGCACTGCGACGGCACCCGCATGTGCTCCGATTCTGACATGTTCGGGCCGAACCCCCAGGACTTTCGGCTCCCCAACAACCTTATAAGGGAGCGTAAGAAGCTCTCCGCCGGTCAATATAATCTTCGTTGATTCGTTCCCCAACTCCGCCCGCTCCACTGCAAGAAAGTTCATCGCCGGCGTCCCGACGAAGCCCGCGACGAACCTGTTGGTCGGGCGCTGATAGACCGCTAAGGGCGCGCCCACTTGTTCGATGATGCCATCGTGCATGACCACGACCCGGTCAGCCAGCGTCATTGCCTCGACTTGATCGTGGGTGACGAATACCATTGTTGCGTTGAGTTTCCGCTGCAGGCGCGCGATCTCCAGACGCATCTTACCGCGGAGCTCGGCATCGAGGTTGCTGAGCGGTTCGTCGAATAGATACACTTTAGGCTGGCGTATCATGGCACGCCCCATGGCGACTCGCTGGCGCTGCCCGCCAGATAGGTCGCGCGGCAACCGATCCAGCAACTCGTCCAACTGCAAGATTCTTGCCGCCTCACGCACCTTCCTATCGATGGTGGCTTTGTCCTTGCCTGCCATTTTTAGAGGGAATGCGATATTCTTATAGACTGTTTGATGGGGGTACAGGGCGTAGTTTTGAAACACCATTGCGCACCCTCTTTGCGAGGCGTCTGTATCGTTGATATATTCTCCGTCGATGTAGATATCGCCGTCCGTCACATCCTCCAGGCCGGCAATCATCCGCAGCAGTGTGGACTTACCGCAGCCAGATGGCCCAAGAAGAACCGTTAGTTCTCCGGAATTGATTTCAAGATCAATCCCATGGACGACCTCCGTCCGCCCAAACGACTTCCGCACTTTATTGAATGAGACCTGTGCCATAACAATTACCCTTTGACTGCACCGGCCATGGCGGAACGGATAAAGAGTTTCTGAAAAATGAAATACACCACAAGTATCGGAATAAGTGACATGAGTACGCCTGAAAACACCGCTTCAAAATTTCGCCCATAGGCGCCGCCGAGGGTGGCGACAAAGGCGGGTAGCGTGTATTTTTCAGGTGACAAGAACAGAAGCCCTAAAAGGAGGTCATTCCAGAACAAGGGCATCATGATCGAAGCGAATATGGCAAAAGGTGTCCCCATCAAGGGCAGCAAAATGTACCAAAAATAGTGGTAGTGCTTACCGCCGTCCATCGCCACGGACTCCCGCAGAGACTTGGGGATTGCCGCGATGTACGTCGTAAACACCATGGTCGAGAGGGCGCCGCCCTTTATATGGAGAAGTACAATTGCAAAATAGCTGTCTTGTAATCCTAGGAATTGCGTAACGATAAAATACTGCGGCAGTATCACCATCATTGGCGGAACAATCATGTTCAGTAAATACGAGTTATAGACAAACAAATGCCATGGACGGCGAAAGCCGGCCAACGCCGTCCCAGTCATGATCCCGAGAAATCCACCTATGGCGACGGACGAACCGGCGACGACGATTGTGCCCCAGAGTGATTTCAGAAACCCGTTGCTAAGAACGACGAAGATTCCGTTATACTGGATGAACGGCCGCAAATATTCCTCAAGTTCTCCCGCATCTATGCCTTGGCGCTCGGCCAACTGTTGCAATGTCAACCGAGGGTCGATGTAGCCCTTGAGGCCAAAATCCTTTTTCAGTTTGGTAATGTCGATGTTGTTTACGCTGGCGAGGTTGCCGAGCCGCGCATTCATTTGCACTTCGGGGCGTTCGGGTATCCAGAAATAGAATTCTCCCGATTTCAAGGTGGGCGTGAATGAGCGAATGACAAGGAAGTAGAATGGCACCAAGCTGATCGCGCAATAGAAGGCAAGAATAGCGGCGATCGACAGGTTTTTGAGGCGTTTTTTGCGTTCCATGTCAATGATACTGCATTTTTTTCTGCAGCTTGTTCAAATAGAAGGCGACGGAGACGAGAGGCAAAAACACGACGAGAGATACCGCGATGCCTTGCGCCAAAGTGCCGGTCTTTGCACCGAAATTTTGAGACGTGGCGAAACCGAGCTCATATATGAGAATTGAAAGAAATCGTGCATCGGTGTTGCCGGCCAGACCACCGAGACCGACAAGTTCGTCAAATATTCCAAAACCGCCTATCAGCGCGAAGATCGTCGCGATGATGATGCTTGGCCGCATTTGCGGGATATAGACATAAGCGACCCGCTTGACATAGTTGGCGCCGTCCATCTTCGCAGATTCTATGGTTTCCCGGGGAATGGATAGAAGGCCGCCGAGAAACAGCGCCATGTTAAACCCGGCCGTCTTCCAGCCGTAAATGACCGGTAGGCCAAATACGCTTGCGGCCTCGCCGCGAACGTCGAAAGTGTTTTTTCCGAGACCTAACGCCTGGATCGCCAGGTTCGCCGTGCCGGTGTCGCGGGTGAACAACATGATCATGAGAAGGCCGATACCGACGCCCGAAACCATCCACGGCATGTATATGATTGTAAAGAAGGCTCCCTTGAATTTCGACGAAAGCTCGTACATGGCGAGAGCCAGAAGAAAACCGAAGGCAAAAACCATAATATAGTTGACGAGGGTAAACAGCGCTGTACGACGCAGTGTCGCAAAGAAGATATCGCGCATCGGTTCCTGGAATAGTGAAACGATGTTCCTCATGCCGACAACGTCTATGTCCCGATCCAGGAAATCGATTTGGTCCGTGAACACGATTGGCAACGCCACAACGAACGGCACGACCAGCAGGCCGATGTAGAGCGCGTATTGTGGGCCCGCGTACAGCAGATCGACGAGAAATTCGCGGAAAAGCCGTGATCGCTTGGCTCGCTTCTTGGTGCGTGCGCTGGGGAGAAGCCGGCGCCCCTCCCCAACGTCTTGAACTACCTGCTGTGTAGGCATGCGACTTGTATCAACACGTCCAACCTCGGCAGTAGCTTGGCATTATCCGGCTTGGTATGCCCGTTCCCAGCGTTTCTGCAGAATGGCCAGCGTATCTTCTAGCGTCGTCCGGCCTTCCAGATAGTCGGCATAGATCTCGGCCATCTGATTGTCCTGCAATGGCCGCGGTGTACCGCTGATGCGCATCCTTTCCGCCGCGCAGCGCCCGCACAGACTGTAGTCGAATTTGGCACCTCCATAGACCTGGCCGTCAAGGACAGGCTTGATGACCTTGACATACTGGTCGTTGGTCAGGTCGGCGCCACCGACTGAACTCAGATCCATTGCCGGGACAAATCCGATCGCCTCGGACCGCAGTTTAACGGTCGCCGGGCTGTTCCACCAATTGAAGAGTTTGACGGCCTCGGCGAATTCGGGATCATCTTGCCTCTGCGCATAGAGAACCGAGCCATAGTCGCTTGTGACCTCGGGTCCCCAGATCTTACCGTCGCGGTTCGGTGGCCAGAAGAAACCGTCGAGTTGGGCGTCGGCGTCGACCGCCTGTACTTTGTCGAACAGCCACGGGCCATGGAAAGTCAAGATGGACCGGCGGGAGATAAAGCTGGCTTCGAACTCCTGTTCCCAATTCCGGGTCCACCAGCGCTCCGGCATATAGCCTTTGTCGTAAAACTCCTTCAGTGTGCGGAAATACTTGGTCATTGGGTTCTTATCGACGTCATCCCAGCGAATCTTGCCCGTGTAAAGGTCGCGGATTTCCTGCTTGGTCGCGCCAAGGCCCACCGACCACACCTCTGGATTGAAACGGCCCCAGGCTCCCGGAAGCCAGCCGGCGTCGATGACGTATTCAATATCAGGGTTGCCATCAACATAGACCTTCAAGTCCGCCAGGAACTGCATGAAGTCATCCAGATTTTGGATGCTCTTTGGATCCAACCCTGCTTTCTCCATTTCATCGGCGTAGTAGATGAAGCTACGGAACGGATTGGTGCGAACGTTCAGTGCTGGCTGAACGCCGTCGATACCGGTGACCCCCTCGAACGCCCCGGCGCCATCGTAGGACAGCGCGCCAAAATTCTCGATGTCGTCCCGTTCAAGCAGGTTCACATAGGTCTTGTAGTTGTCGGCGTCGGGATAAACGAGGTCGCGAATATAGGGCGCGCCGCCGGCGGCGATTCGGGCCTCGAATGCCGCTTCGGTGTCCTCATTCACGGACGATAGGTTGATCGTGACGTTCGGGTTCTCTTCCTCATAGAGGTCAAGTATGCCCCGAAACTGGGCCGAGTATTCGCCTTCGGTGACTACGAATGTGAGTTCGACAGGCTGCTGGCCGAGTGCCGGCAAACTTGCCATGACACTTGCCAGCAGGCCGCCGACGATCAGAATGGGAATAGACTTCATTTGCGCGTTCTCCCAGTAAACTAGCGTGCCAACCCTCTTTGCCGGGGTCTTGCATGATTCATATATAGGTTTATAGCATTATACTCTCGGAACGCACAAGGCCGGGCCAAGCGCATCAATGCGGCGGCGGCATCCGGACACACCATGTTTGACGCGTCGGGTTGCGCGTTGGCGCGCCGGTTTGTTTGTTATGCGACGCGACCCGTGACTTGACGAAAAAACGGCTCGGCTACTTTTAGGAATGCGTTCGGATCCTCCCAGAGGACCATTGCGTTGAGCCGCGACAGTGTGACCAGACGGGCATTGGGGATTTTTCGCGCCACCGCCTTGGCCATCTCTGCGGTCGGTCCGGCATTCCAGCGGTTGCGTCCAAACGCCACCAGGAGAGTAGGCGCCTCGATCCGGCCGAATTCCGCCGTCGTTAGCCATTCCCGCTGGATTGCGCGATCCCATTTCATCATTGTTTCAGCGTCAAGTTTTAGGAACGGATCATGGCTCGCACGCGCGATGGCCAGCCGCTCGACCTCTTCGAAATGGTCGTCGACAAACTCTGCGCTCATCGTGGACATGAACCAGTAGAACGCATAAAGCTCTCGGTCCGGCTGCTCAAACATCACGCGGCGAAACGCCAGGAATTTCTCGGTAACCCGCATGTCCTGACCTGAGTGAAAAGGTCCCACCGCAGTGCAAGAAAGTACACGCTCCGGGTATTCGACGGCGCACCGTAAGGCAATGTGGGATCCGCCGACCCACCCCAGAATATGAAACTGCTTGGCATTCAGCGCCTCCGCCACCTCGACGCAGGCTTTGGCGAATGAACCGAACATGGCCTTTGGCCGGTCCAGCACGCTATCTTTGGGCAGAGGGAGGCCGACGGCCGCCAGACTGAAGGCCTCTGCCAGCCTAGGCCAGATTCTGTCCCAGACATGGCTGCCGGGTTGTGCCATCCGGACCAGAAGCATTAGAGGTTTGCCCGGCTGTAGCGAGTAGGCTACCTCCGTGTCGCCGAGCTTCAATATTTGCATGTAATACCGACCCCTCTCCCTTAATATGAAGCTATATATGTCTTAAAGGGGATGGATTTGTGTTAGATATGGATGGTGAAATCTTCGTGGTGGCAAGGGATAACCCATGAGTTCGACGGGCGAGTTGTTTACGCGATTGTTCGACCAGCAGACAACGTCTGGTGCGCCGAAATATTTCGCACTTCGCGGTGCGATCTTGAAGATGATCGAACAGAAACATTGGCAGGTTGGCGACAAGCTTCCGCCTGAGCAGGCCATGACAAAGCTGACCGGAATCAGTCTGGGAACCGTTCAGAAGGCACTTGGTTCGCTGGCCGATGACGGTTTGCTTTTTCGCGAGCAGGGTCGAGGCACGTTCGTCGCATCGCCCGAGATGCAGCTGCGCGACCCATGGCATTTTCGCTTTCTCAACGAGGCAGGGGACGCCCTGTTGCCGGTCTACACACGGGCCTTGTCGTGCGAACTCACCGCCGATACCGGTCCGTGGTCCAGCTTTCTTGGCGAAGACCAGGACGAGTTCGTCCGGATAACGCGTTTGCTGGACGTTAATCGCGAGTTCCGTTGTTACAACCTCTTTTATCTTGGTGCGCGGTTGTTCGGCCCGCTGGCGAAGAAATCGCTCGCCAAGCTGCATGGCCGAAACATCAAGCACATTCTGGCGGATGAGTTTGGGGTCGAAACACGGCACGTCACCCACCGGCTTCGCGCCGGTCGCTTCGATGCTAAAATACGCGAAATCATCAACTGCCCACGCGGTACGACAGGCTTGATTCTTGAGATTTACGGCCAAACGCACAGGCGGAAGCCGTTATACTTCCAACGCACGTTCATTCCACCTTCCGAGCGCTGGTTGGCGGCGTCATAGCAGCACGCGACCGAACAAGCCCGTCGCGAAGCGCGTTGAAGAGCAGCTTAACATCTGCCGAGTAGGATAACAGGGTAAAGCCAGCCTCGCCCGCTGCCGCCGCGGCCTCGGCGTCACCAACCAGCCGGCCGGCGGCTTTGCCGGAAGACCGTGCGGCCTCCACAACGTCCGCCACGGCAGTTTTAAAAGTAGAAGTATCAAACTCCCCCGGCCGGCCAAGCGACGCGCTAAGGTCTGCGTGGCCGAGCCAAACACAGTCCACGCCCTGGACTGACGCGATGGACTTCGCGTTCTTGACGCCGTCAACCGTCTCGATCTGAGCAAACACGGCGGTTTCGAGGTTCGCCCGACTTAAGTTCTCGACCATTGCTATGGAACGGTAACGATCGTGTCCGATCTGTTGCGCAATTCCTCTTGCCCCTGCCGGGTGGTACTTTGCGGAGTGGACAATTTCGGCTGCTGCCGCTTCGGAGCCGACCATGGGAACCATGATCGCGTCCGCGCCGACATCGAGCGCCCGGCCAATATGCTCGCCGGGTGCTGGAATTCGAACGACGCACGCCAGATCGGCGGCCTCGAAATACCTCACAACACGCTTCAGCTCACCATAGTCCAACCCACTATGTTCCATGTCGACAATGGCGAAGTCGCAACCCGCCTGCCGAAGAATATGACCGATCCCCGGCGTAAAAAACTCGAAAATCAAGGTGCCTATCAGCGGTTTGGATCTATTCGTGACGCGGCTGCGGAAGCTTTCTTTCAACACTGGTCTTTATCATCCCTAATCGGCTGGCGGCCCCTTTGACACGCAAATGTTGCTCTTGCAGGGTTGATAATAACTATATAGCTTAACAGGAAAATCGTCCAGGGCTTCGATGGATATTTGGGCTTGAAGTATACTGACCAAGAGAAAGCAATCTTGCAGGGTGAGGGCGGCGAGCCGAGGAGGTGGGCGCTCGAGCAGCAAATTGCCGTGGGCGAGTTCTTTGACGCTGAGGATTTCGTCGAAGTTACGCAGGTGCACTTATGCGCTGATACGGAGGCGCTTGGCGCCAGCGGCGTTCAGTTTGTCGAGAATATTGCCGGTACCAAAATTGGGGGCCGCGTTTGTGTGCCGTCGATCACCGACCCTCGCGGCGCCGATTTTGCCCAAATAAATGCCATAAACCACGATCCGGATATAGTTGCCTTGGAGCGGCGGCTCTCGGCAGCGTTGTCATCAATCGGCTTTCTTATGACAAACACTTGCATTAACTACCAGTACGTCCTGCCGCCGGCTCGCGGAGAGCATCTCGCATTTGGCGATACCGGGTCTGTCATATATGCAAACGGTGTCGCCGGGGCGTATTCGAACTATGAGGGCGGGCCGGCAGCATTGGCAGCGGCGCTGACGGGCCGCGTGCCGCGCTACGGTTTTCATCTTTCCAGTAAGCGAACGGGCACCCAACTATACCGGCTGACAGGGGACCTCGGCACCTATAGTGACTGGGGGGCGGTTGGCGGGTTAATTGGCAGGGATATGGAATCCTACTGGGATGTGCCCGTTATCATCTCCAAACGACGGCCGCGATCCGACGAGTTGAAGCATCTCGGCGCGGCACTTGCCAGTTATGGCTCCACGGGCATGTTTCATTTTGTCGGAGTAACCCCGGAAGCGCCGACGATCGAGGCTGCCTTCGCCGGATTGCCGGTACCGGCCGGCCGCACGATTGGATCGGCCGACATTCGATCGTTTTACGAGGCCTTTCATACGTCGAAGCAAGAATTGGATGTCGTCGTCTTCGCGGCCCCCCAGCTGTCGCTGTTCGAGTTGGGTGAACTGGCAGCAATGCTGGACGGCAGGCAGTTGCATGACGGTACGGCGCTGCTGGTTGCGGTACCCAAAGCGGTCAAAGTGATCGCCGACGAAAATGGCTTGACCCAGGCCGTCGAGGGGGCCGGCGGGATCGTCCTGGAGGGTGTTTGCTTTTATCAGATGCATGCCCGCGAGCTCGCCCGCGCCAACGGCTGGCGCACACTCATGACCAACTCCGCAAAACTCGTGAACATCATTTCCGGGTATGGCTATGAGCCTGTTCTCGGATCGATGCGGCAATGTGTCGCCTCCGCCCTCGCCGGCCGGTTTTTGCGATGAATGAATCCAAATTTCGGGCGATGGCGGCCATGGGGCCAACCGTTGCGGGCGTGGCATTAGTCGCCTCTGATGATTTCAGCGCCCGCTACGATCTTGATCTCGCGCGTGGCGTCTTCTCACGTCCGGGTCATTCGCTCTTTGGGCGGAGTTACGTGGATCGCATCCTTGTGCTGAACGCCGCGAAAGGCGGCGTCGCGACGTCTTGGATGCTCCGAGACATGGTGATGCGGGGGCGCGCGCCGCTGGCGCTCTTGTTGAACTTCGCCAATCCGATCATGGCCCAGGCCGCGGCTTTTGCCGAGGTTTCGTTCATGAGCGGTTTTCCGGTGGACATCACGTCCGCCATCGCTTCAGGCGACCATATTGAACTTTCACCGGCGACACGGGAGTTGACGATCGTCTCGCGAGGAGCAGACGAGGGGCCGGATTTCTCGTCAATGGAAGCCGCGCTGATTGAATCACGTAACTAGGGACGGTTGGCGCCAAATCGCTGACGACTAGTCGCGGCCAAGTTGATCGGACTCAGCGAACCGGTAGGCAGACTCAACCAACTTTAGCGTTTCAAGGTTGTCAGGCAGAGAAGTTTCGAATTCGTGTCCGCTCCTAAGGCAGTTGACGAAATGCGAGATCGCGCCGAAATAGCCCTCTTGAATGGCCGCACCCGGATCATACCGATGCTGTTTGGGGAGAGCGCCCAACAATTGCACCGTATCGCCATCGCAGATAATTGCGCCGTGGTCACCAAGCAACTCGAAACGATCCGACACAACGGGTGGAAAACCTTGTACTGCCATATTTATTTCAAGCACGACCGGAACGCCCTCTGCTGCCTCAAACACTAGCGTTGCGGCTGTTTCGCCGGGAAGATCCGGCTGTGTCCTGGCAAGCCAACCCTGTATTCTTCGATAGTGGGGCCGAAACCGCCAATTCTCATGCACCATCAGACGGAACCCAGGCCCGATATTGGCAGCGAGCGCGAGTGCTTCGGCGAGACTAGGGGCGAGCGGCTTTTGGCAGAGTGTCGGCGTTCTCGCTGCGTACGCCTTTCTAACGAGGTCTGTATGGGTTTCCCGTGGCGTCGCTATGTCGAGCGCGTCAGGGGCCTCATGGAGCAACATCTCTTCAATCGTTGCGTAGGCGGCGGGCACATCGAACTTCGCAGCCTGCTGCCACGCCCGCTCGATGTTCGGGTCGCATATTGCGACGACTGATGCGTTTGCGACCCGGCGCCACGCCGCGAGATGAAACCCGCTGACGAACCCTGCACCAGCTAGACCCACACGTAGTTGGTTCATCGTTCGGCCTCTGCCGCGGCGCGCATTCCTAGGCCTAGCCAGCGAACTCTGCCGCGGGCTGCGGCAGTTCAACTAGGTTGTCGATCGGTTGCTGTCGATAAAATCGATCAATGTTGCGGAAGATCGTTCGCATCTTCAGTTGGAACGCGTCCCGAGCGCCGGCGGCAAAATGCGGTGTGACGACGACGTTGGGCAAGTCAAGAATGGCATTGTTCGCGTGCGGTGGTTCAACCTCGAATACGTCCAAACCGGCACCGCCCAAATGCCCACTCTCGAGGGCTGTATGGAGGGCTTTTTCATCGATGAGGAGGCCGCGGGCAGTATTGATGAGGATTGCTCCTCGCTTCATCATTTGGACGGTCCTTGCGTTGATCTGGAAATTCAGCCCCAAAGCCGCCAGCCACGCCGCTCGCTTTCGATTTCACCCGGGGCAAGAGAACGAGGAGCTAAAGGATGGTTCGCTCGTGGTGCGTTTCAAGGCCTGCGGGCATCTCGAAATGTGCTGGCATCTCTACACCTGGGGTGACCAAGTTGAGATCCTTGGTCCAAGGGTTCTCGCTGACATGGTGGCCGGTTTTCGACGGGGTGATTTTCCGGCTTTGCCGTGATCCGTCGGCCAGGACGGTTTGGACGTCCCTATGTGGCGCGTCGAGTGCGCCAGAAATGAGATGTTGCTCGTCCAGGCTAGGCGGACGTCCTTGACGAAAATTCTGACGGTCACGTTAGACTTGGCCAACACGGTGCCCCACTTTCACGGAGCTGATGGTGGGTCTGAGCGGTATTGTGCAGCAACTGAAATGAGGCCAGTTTCTGATGTTATTTACCTCGGCTCTAAATCAATGATCTTGTGGACAATTCAGACAGAGGCGGCAGTCATGCATTTGGAGTGCACGGGTGTTCTGCGCGGCGACGGGCGGCGTATATGGCGGGAACATCGCCGCGCTTACCAGTGGATGATCGGACAAATGAAAGAACGGCTAAAGCCGCCTCTGACCGGAAGCCATTACCCAGTATGGGCATGGAAGATTTTCAGCGCGCATGCCCCAAGGCCGGATTTGCGCTTCAGCGCTCACCTGCCGGCTGGGACCAGAGGAGCGCGGATTGAGTTCGAAGTGTCCGAGCAGCGAGTTCTCCTATCCGACTTCGAACGCTGGCATTTTGTGCTTTCCGCCCAGTTTTTGGCCGACGACGAACCGGAGGATCAGGCGGTGGACCATTTGCCATTGAGCGTGGGTCGAGTTGAAGCGAGTTGGGCTCGTATCTTTGAACTCGAACGTGGTGATCCCGCCTACCATGGGACGCTGTCAGATCGTCAAGTTCAGGCTACGCTCTGGCACGTCAAGCAGAGTGAGGTCCGTGCCCTAACTTGGTTCACGGCGCGGTAATGCATCCTGGCCGATTAGCGGCATGTGCAACTTGTTTGGAAGGACGGCAAGAAAGACCCAAGGGCGCTGTCACGTTTCCGCTTGACCAGGCCATGGCGGTCGAGGACCGCATGAACCGTGCTCTTGGCGGGAATACGTAGATCGCCGGCAAGGCGGCGTACCAGCAGCTCGCGGATCTTCCTGGCGCCCCAATGGGGCTTCTCCCGCTTGAGGCGCACGATCATGTGCTCAAGCTGCTCAGGCAGCTGATTGGCATAACGCACCGGGCGCCGGGAGCGGTCGCACAGGGCCTCCAGACCCTGTTCCTTGTAACGATCGTAGATCTTATAGCCGGTCTTGCGCGATATGCCGAAACACCGGCACACCTCGCTCATGCCCTCGCCATCGAAAAGGCGGGCGACAAACCGAAGACGCTCTTCCATCACCGAACTCTCCTTCCACGGCATCAACACCTCCCGCCAAATGGCGAAAAGTGTTACCCATGTGTCCGGTACAAAGCGTCACCTATTTGATATTGCTGTGCTTATTTGACTTTGTGGTACATGGGGACTGTTCACGTAGTTTCCCCAGGTTAGGACGTCAGTGGATCTCGGCTGCGGCTTGCTGAGACCCGTGTGGTGCCGCAAACCCGTTGCCGATAGGGGCAAAGTCTCTTACGGCGATTTCGGTGGTGCCCAAACGGGGTGCTGTGGATCTCTGTCTGGGGCTGTGTCAGACCAAATCGGCTTGAAGCTGGCGTGGCTCTCGCCTAGCGTCGGCGAATGAAGAAACCGTTCCGGTATTTCAACAGTTCACCCGAGGTGATCCGCCTCACGGTGCTGATGTACATCCGCTATCCGCTGTCGCTGCGCCAGGTCGAGGATCTGCTGCATGAGCGTGGCATCGATATCTGCCATGAGACGGTGCGTTTCTGGTGGAACCGGTTCGGTCCGATGTTTTCCGCCGAGATACGGAAACGGCGGGTTCATCATCAATCGTATTCGAACTGGCGCTGGCACCTGGACGAGGTAATCGTGTGGATCAACGGTGAGACCCACTACCTCTGGCGTGCAGTTGATCACGAAGGCGAGGTCCTTGAGGTAATGGCCACGAAACGGCGGGATCGTAAGGCTGCGCTCAAGTTCCTGAAGCGCACGATGAAGAGATACGGGCGACCGTGTTTGGTCGTGACGGACCGACTTCGGTCGTATCGAGCGGCGATGAAGGTGCTCGGCAATGCTACGAGTCAGATTTGCGGTCGTTGGCTCAACAACCGGGTGGAAAACTCACACCAGCCGTTCTGACGACGAGAGGGAGCGATGGCGAAATTCCGGCAGATCAAGACCCTCCAGAAATTCGCCACTGTTCACGCCTCGATCTGTAACCATTTCAAGCGGGAACGCCACCTCAACCGCCGCGACGTTTTCAAACGAAACCGCTCCGCTGCCCTGGCCGAATGGCGTCGGCTGGCGGCCTGAAAACCCCATTGACTGACTCATTCGAGGCCGATTCGAATTAGACTGACACTGCCCCCGCGAGGACCTCATATCCAAAGATGACAAGGCCCCTGCACCCAATCTTTATGCAATTTCTTCGACACGGATTTTGCGCCGCCCCAACGTATCAAGGATAGAGGTGCGAAGGCCGTCGATCAGCACAGCGAGGAAAATGATCACTGCCGTCACGAGCGGGTAGATGTAGGGCGTGGCGTTGGTCATGACCAGGCCGCTCTGGACGGTTTGTATGAGGACCGCGCCGAAAACCGTGCCGACAACGCCGCCACGTCCACCGAAAAGGCTGGTGCCGCCAAGCACCGCCGCGGCAATGACGGGAAACTCGATTTGAAAGCCGAACGTTGATGACGCGGCGGCAACCTGGGCGATGGAAACGAGTCCGCCGACGGCGGCGAGGAAACCGCAAATGCAATAGACGGAAAATAGGATACGCGGCACATTGATACCGGCTTTGGCCGCTGCTGTCGGGTCCTGGCCGACCGCGTAGATTTGTCGCCCAAACGGCGTTTCGCGTAGCACTATCCACGCGATGACGAACACGACCGCAAAAACCCAGATCGCCCAGGGAACACCGAAGTAGCTGGTTCGGCCCAGTGACATCACGCTCTCTTCGACGAAGACCATGCGTGTATCGGTCAGGAAAATAGCGGCTCCGCGCAGGATAAACAGAGTTGCGAGCGTCACGATAAAGGGATGCTGGCCGCGCAACTTTATCACGAAATAGCCGTTCATCGCGCCAAGCGCGACGCCGATCAACCCGACCAGCGGGAATGCGATGACGACGGGAATGCCACCCAGGAATAGCGCTAGTACGGCGACCGCAACATACATGATCGCGCCGACCGACAGATCGATTCCGGCTGTCAGCAGGACGAAAGTGATGCCAATCGCCATGATGGCGATGTGGGAGGACTGGGTTAGGATGTTCATGAAATTCTGGATCGTCAAAAAGCGGTCGGACAAAACGCCAAAGACGACGACCACAGCTAGAAAAGCCACCCACGGTGCGGCGTTCAACAACAGCAATGTGGTCCTATTTTCGCCCACCTGCATCAGATCACCTTTCTTTACGGTCCGCCTGTTCCGGTTCCCTGAGACCCACCGACATCGCCGTTTCTAGAATGCGTTCGCCATCAAAGTCGCCACGCTCATGGAATCCCGTGACTTCGCCTCGGTTCATGACCATGATTCGATCGCACATACCGATCAGTTCTTCCATTTCCGATGAGATGAAAAGTATCGCGGCGCCGTCGAGCACGAGTTGATTGATGATTTTGTAGACTTCCAGTTTGGCGCCGACGTCGATGCCACGCGTCGGTTCGTCGAGAATGAAGATGCTTGGTTGGCGCAGCAGCCACTTGGCGAAAACTACCTTCTGTTGATTACCGCCGGACAAGTGCTTGACCAACATCCTGATGTAGTCGGATGTGTTGACCTTGACCTTGTCGCTTACCTCGGCGACGTCGCGGTCGAGCTTGGGCCAGCTCAGCCGGTGGCTAAGCCCGCGGGCATAGGAATTTAGTGAGGACAACGCGACGTTGTCGCGGATCGACGCCTCCATCAGCAAACCCTCGGCGCGCCGGTCCTCGGTCAAGAACGCCAACCCGCGTGCCATGCATATCTCCGGCGACGGGTTTTCGAGTGGTTCTCTTTCAACTGTGATCGTGCCGCTCTTAAAGGGATCCAGGCCGAACAGAATGCGCGCGAGTTCGGACCGGCCGGCTCCCATCAACCCCGAGACTCCCAGGACCTCACCGCTGCGGAGACTGAGACTCACATCTTTGACGACTCCGGGTTGGGTCAGGCCCGCGACGTCCAGGACCACCTCGCCCGGATGCGACTCACGCGGCGGAAACAGGTTGCCGATCTTGCGGCCGACCATCATCGAAATGATCTTGTCGATGCTCATACTCGCGCGTGGGCCGCCGCCGGCAACGGCGCCGTCGCGCAGCACTTGCACGGAGTCGCAGACACGCAGCACATCGCCCAGAATGTGGCTGATGTAAATGACGCCGATGCCCTGGGCCTTGAGGCGGCCAACAATCGTGAACAGTTTTTCGCTCTCGCGACGCGATAGAGAAGTCGTCGGTTCGTCGAAGATGATCACTTTCGCGTCGAAGCCAAGCGCCTTGGCTATTTCGACGAGTTGGCGCTCACCCTGGCTCAGTTTGCCGACCCGCGTGCCCGGTGGATGGCCGAGGTCGACCAAATCGAGCAGCCGCTTCGTTTCCTTACCGATTTTCCGCCGATTGATAAGCGGCAACCCGCGCCGTTTCGGAAACCCGCTAATGAAGACGTTTTCTTCGATACTGAGGTTTTCGAAGAGATTGAGTTCTTGATGGATGAACGCCAGCCCGGCGCGCTGCGCGTCCTTCGGTCCCGTCGGCCGGTAGGGTTTTCCCGCCAGGGTCATCTGCCCGGAGTCCGGCTGGTGTATGCCGCCGAGAATATTCATGGCCGTCGATTTGCCGGACCCGTTTTCACCGACCAGGCCAAGGACTTCACCCTTGTCCAGGGTGAACCCTACTTCCTTCAGTACCTTGACGCCAAAGAAGCTCTTGCTCAGCTCCCGGGCTTGCAGGAAAGCCTCGCCGCCGGCATGGGGCGGCGTCATCCCGAGCCCCGCGCGAGAATGCGCTGGCGCATGGCGTCGAGCCCTACGGCGAGCAGTATCACGCCGCCCTTGACGGCGAAAACGATGAACAGCGACGAGCCCAGCAACTTCAGGCTGGCATCGATCGTCACCAAGAAGAGCACGCCGCCGACCGTCCAGATGATCTTGCCTTTGCCGCCGGCCAGGCTTGTACCGCCGATCACAACTGCGGCGATGATGTCGAGCAGAATGCGCTGACCAAGAACCGGCGTTCCCGTTTCCAGCCGCCCGGTCAACAGCATCGAGGTGATCGCCGCACAAACGCCCGAAATGACGAACGCCCAAAGGATCGCTTTGTCGACCGGCACGCCTGAAACTTTGGCCGCCTTTGGGTTGATACCGATCGCGTACAGCCAGCGCCCAAAAACGGTCTGGCTCAACAGGAAATGGGCAACAACGACGACGGCTATCGCCACAAACAAGGCAATAGGTACGCCGGCGAACGTCCCGCCGCCGATCGCAACGAAGGCGCGCGGCAGGCCGGCGATGCTGCTGGTTGGCGAGTGTGCCTTGGTGAACCAGATCGCCGCGCCGCCCAAAAACATCATGCCGGTCAGGGTGACGATAATAGGCGGCATGTTAAGCCGGGTGACGCACCAGCCGTTAAACCCGCCGATCAAACCGCCAACCACCAGGAACGCGATGATCCCCACGGGAATAGCCAGAGCACTCCCCTGGAGGTAGCCACCATCGCTGGTCATGATCGACGCACCAACGACGCTGGCCATGGCGATGACGCCGGTCACGGAAAGATCAATGCCGGCGACAATCAAGACGAATGTTTGGCCAATTGCCACGACCAGCAGGGGCAGCATGTCGGTCAGTATGTTGCGCAGGGAACTGAAACTGGCGATCTCGGGCACGATCGGCCAGACGATAAGAAAGTAGACCCCGGTGATGTAAAAGACGAGATATTCCGAAAGGATCAGGCGCTCCAGCAACCGCCGGAACGCCCGGACCTTTGGGATTTCGACCTTCGTGTCGACAGGGGTTTCAGCCGCATCAATAGGCATCGGTCAGCCTAAAGCCGCGGCCGAAGCGACCGCCTAGCCCTGTTGATTTTTCCAAACCGAGAAGCCCCACATCGCGTCACGTGTCTCCTCCAGATTGTCCTGGGTTATGACGAATCCCGGATCGAGTAGCAGCTTCTCCGGCTTCTCGCCAGCCCACAGATCGGTGAAGGCGCCGAATGCCATGTCGACCTCGAGAAACAGGTTCTGCACGCCGCAGGCGTCGAGAAAGCCATCGAGCAGTCGCTGATAAGCACCTTCGTCACCGTCAAAACCAGCGAACAGAACGTGCCCCTCCTCGCCCCGCTTGTTCCACTTGCCGGCGATCTTCAGCGCCTGCTCGATTTGTGGGTGCAGGAAGTCGGAGGAGGTGACAAGGAAGTTGATGTCGGGATTGGCTTGCAACGCGTTGGTCAGACCGGCAAAGGCCTTGTCGGCGTTCCATTCTGTCGAGATTCGGGAGACCACTTCGATGATGTCTTTATTCTGGTCGACGATGTCGAAAAATCCGTCGCGGCGCTGGATCGCGTTGACGTCACCAAGGTCGCCGATCAAGATCGCTGCCTTGTAGGTCCCGCCGATGCGCTTGGCTTCGTCGACCAAGAACTGCACGGTCTCTCTCATGATCGCCCGATTGTCGGCTTGTATTGCGACGGAATAGGCGTCGCTTTCCGCCGGCGGGCGGTTGAAGTGCACCATCGGGATACCGGCGGCGTTGGCCTCGCGAATAGCGGGGATGACGGCGTTGGCGTCGGTCTGAATGATGAGGATACCATCGACCTCGCGCTCGATCATCGCGCGCACCTGTTCGAATTGACGGTTGTCGTCGAAATTCGAGATTGCTTCCAGCGTTTCCCAACCCCGCTTTGCCGCTTCTTCGCGCATGATCTCGATGCCCGTGACCCAGAATGGCGAAACGAGGCTGTCGAATAACAGGGCTACGGTCTTGCCTTCCTGTGCCTTTACCATTATCGGCAGACCGGCCGTGCCGGCCGCAAGTAAACTGCCGATCGTGAAGGCGCGACGGGTTATACGCGGAGTGAATCCACTCATTTGCTGCTCCTCCTCCTTGGTCTGGATACCAGACTTGTCAAATTGGTCTGACCATTCTACGTGTAGTTCATGGCTGGTCAATATGAGAAAATGCAGCGGGCCTCGCGCCGACGTCGGGTGCGCGGGGGCTTTTGCATGGGTAATGTGGGGATTGGCCGCTCTAGGTCCATGCCGGCACAAGGATGTAACGAGAGTTGAAGATGGGTAGAAAATCGAAGGGCGCCACGGCGACGTTCCCGGCATTTGATCCGGCGAAGAGCCTTCCGGTCTCGCGGCAGGGGTTGGCCGAGTTCGTCGTGACCCACATCCTGGAATCCGTCCAGGTCGGCCTACTGCGGCCCGGCGATCGGCTGCCGTCCGAACGAAACTTGGTCGAGATCTTCGATGTGAGCCGGCCGATTCTGCGTGAGGCCCTGCGGGCTTTGTCGACCCTGGGCGTGGTCGGCACCCGGCACGGCGGCGGCGCGTTCATCACCGACCTCAATGCCAAGTCTTTGCTGGCGCCGTTGGACTTCTTCCTTTCCCTGTCGGAGACCAACCTACACGACGTTTTCGAGAGCCGGCGTGCGATCGAGGGCGAACTGGCGCACAAAGCGGCCAAGTTGGCGAGCGCTGAGGACATCGGCAAACTGAACGCTCTCATCGCCGCCCATGCCGATGTCGGCAGTGACCCCGTTCGTTTCCGCATTCTCGACAGCCGCCTGCATGAACTGATATATGCGATAGCCGGCAACGTCGTGCTCGAACGTATGGCGACAGGCCTTTACAGCATGGGGCAGAACATCCGGCGCCGCGCCACGACGGACGCCGCACTCATCTCCCAAAGCACGAAGGATCACGCGCGCATCGTCCGTGCGATCAAGTCCGGCGACCCGGACAAAGCCAAGGCCGCAATGGTCAAGCATATCGACCACATCGAAAAGAGCACACTCCGGACAATGGATGAGATGCGTCGCGACATGCAACACACACTCGTGGCCGAGACCGATCAAAGCGCCTCCGGAGCCAGGGGCACCCGGTATTCAAAGCGGACTTCCTCGGCCAAGAACGCTGCTACCTAGGCCGAGTGCTCCAAACCACCGCCAGACGCTTGGCCGCCATCACCGCGACGAGCGTGAGGCCCCAGAGGGCGAGCGTCAGTTGCTGGCTGAGACCAAGCAGATTGAAGCCGCTTGAGATGGTCTGCAGGATCGCCAGGGCAATGAGCAGCCCGTAGATCCGGCCAAAACCGCCAAACGGATCGACGCCGCCCAGAATCGCCGCCGGGATCGTGGTCAAAAGATTAACTGACCGAAGTCGGCACCGGAAGACCATTGATATCGCCCCATAGTCACGATCGCCGCCACCCAGCACAGCAGGCTTGAGAGTATGTAGACGGAGAAGATGACGCGGCGAGTGTCGACGCCTGAAAACCGCGTCGCTTCGGCGTTGGATCCCGTCATACGGATGCGCACGCCCAGCGGTGTCCGGGTCAGCAGCACATGCATGACCATTGCTTGGCGCTGTCAAGTTGCGGAACTGCAGTCGTATGAATATCGGGTGCAGGTTGTTCAGTCGGCACGGGTCGCGTCGTGCCATTTGGTCATGGCAGCGGCGCGGAACTGTCGTAATGTTCTTCGGGAAATTAGATGACGCCGGACGTTGAAGTTGTTGTAGACGGCGGCATGTATGGAAAGAAATCGTTGCGCTGATCCGGCCGACTTGCAGCGTTGCATTCGTCGTTCGCGCTGCCGAACCGGTCGGTGACGATGGCGTCAGGGACGAAACCCTGTTTCTTCAACAATTGCGTATCAATTTGAGTGCGGCTTTCTTGTTCCTCCGGGATTGAACTGGGATATCCAGCACTTCGCCTTCACAATCCATCGCCCGCCACAGATACATGCGCTTGCCGTTAATCGTCACGAAAACCTCGTCGAGGTGCCATCGGGCATCTGATCGCGAGCAAGATTTCCGCAGCCTGGCAGCATAGGCCCGCCCAAACTTCAGAGCCCAGCGCCGCACCGATTCGTGCGAAACGTCAATG
>QIGO01000003.1 GCA_003230015.1 Alphaproteobacteria bacterium
CCAGATCGAACCCTTTCAGCAGCGCCAGCTGCTGCAACATCACCGGCCCCTGCCCCCAGGGCCCGGTCTTGCAGACCCGATACCCCTCATAATCGTATGTCGCCGGCGCCTCATAGCCGGCCGTCCATTTTTCCAGATCTTTGCGTGTCAGCAGACCGCCATGGGCCGCGCCTGAACTGTCGAGAAACACGTTCTCTGCGCAAAATCGCTCGATGATTTCGGCGATGGGCCCCTTATAGAAATAGCGCCGCGCCGCATCGATCTGCGCCACTCTGTCTCCGCCGGCCGCCTCCGCGGCCTCGACGACCCGGCCATATGTCGCCGCCAGCACCGGGTTTCGAAACAACGCATTGGCTTTTGGCAAATCGCCGCCAGGCCGGTAGATCGCCAGAGAACTGGGCCAGGCGGCCTCGAACAGCGGCATCACCGCTTCGATCGCGTTGGCCACGGCCGGCAGCATCGGATAGCCCCGTGCCGCGTAGGAAATCGCCGGCGCTAAAACCTGCCCGAGGGTCAGGGTGCCATAATCCCGCAACAGCACACACCAGGCATCGAACGCCCCCGGAACCACGGCCGGCAACAGACCCGTCCCCGGCACATGTTCCAAACCAAGACCGCGAAAATAGCCGATCGTCGCCGCTTCCGGCGCCACGCCCTGACCGCATAGCACCTTGGGCCCGTCCTCGCGCGCACTATGGAAGATGATCGGCACATCGCCCGCCGGACCGTTCAAATGCGGCTCGACGATCTGCAGCACAAACCCGGTGGCGACGGCGGCATCGAAGGCATTGCCGCCGGCCTCCAACATCGACATGCCGGTCGCCGAGGCCAGCCAATGGGTCGAGGTCACCGCCCCGAAGGTGCCGCGCAGTTCCGGGCGGGTCGTAAAGTTCACCATTCTGCATTCCCGCGCACCATCTTGATAATGCCCGAAAAATCGAGCCCCGCGTGACCTTCCTCGACAAACCGTTCGTAGAGATCCCGCGCTTGCGTCCCCAGAGGTATCGCGGCCCCGGCACTGGCCGCCGCCTGCCCCGCCAGCCGCAAATCTTTCAGCATCATCGCCGCGGTAAAGCCCGCCTCGTATTCCCTGTTCGCGGGCGAAGCCGGCACCGGTCCCGGTATCGGACAATTGCTGGTCAGCGCCCAGCAAGAGCCCGAGGAACGGCTCGAGATTTCAAACAACACCGCCCCGTCCAACCCCAACCGTTCGGCCAGGCAGAACGCCTCCGCCACCGAGATCATCTGAATGCCCAGCATCAGATTATTGCACAGCTTCGCCGCCTGTCCGCTGCCCGGCCCGCCGGCATGCACCACTGTCTTACCCATGCCAAAGAGCAGCGACCGCCCGCGCTGATAGGCCTTCTCCGACCCGCCCGCCATGAAAGTCAGCGTCCCCGCGCCGGCCCCCGTCACGCCCCCCGAAACCGGCGCGTCCAGCATCCCATGACCACTGGCCTCGGCGGCTTTGTGCACCGTCCGCGCGGTATCCACATCGATGGTCGAGCAATCGATGAACAATCGGTCCCTGGCGCTCTGCTCAAACAGCCCGTCCTTGCCCAGATAAACGCTTTCCACATGGCTTCCCGCCGGCAGCATGGTGATCGCCACGTCACAGCCGGCCACGGCGTCAGCCATATTTTCAGCCGCCACAACCCCATTCACGCTCGCGGCCAGGACCGCTGCGCCGGACAAGTCGAAACCGCGCACCTCATGCCCCGCCTTGACCAGGTTCGCCGCCATCGGCCCGCCCATATTGCCCAATCCCAAGAACCCGACCCTGGCCATCGATCACCTCACGTGAATTGCAGCTCTTCTTCGAGCGGCGCGAAATAGGCGTCCAGCGCGCCGTCGGACACGGCATCGAGACTTGGCGGCTGCCACCGGGGTTTGTGATCTTTGTCCACCAGGACGGCCCGCACCCCCTCGTAGAAATCCGGCGCCGCCATGCAACGCTGACAGAGCCTGAAATCCATCCGCATAACCTCTTCAAAATCCAGCTCCGCCGCCTCATGCATTTGCCGAAATGTCAGTGCCAGGCTCAGGGGCGAGCGTGTCCGCAACAAAGCGGCGGTTTCCCTTGCCCAATCGCTGTTCGTTTCATCCAGCGCCGCCACAATTTCAGCCACGCTGCCGGCGCCGAAACAGCGGTCGATCTCCGGTCTTAGCGCTTCCAGTTGCCCCGGCGTGTCCGGTAAGGCCTCGCCCAGCACGCCGCCAATGCCGGCATCGCTCTTGTCCGCCACCGCCAGCCTGTCCACCAGCCCGGCCAAATCGCCGCTGTTCATATAATGGGTCGCCAAGCCGGCATACAAACAATCCGCCGCCCCAATTCGCCCCCCTGTCAGGGCCAGATAGAGGCCCACGCGCCCCGGACAACGGGGCAGGAAATAGCCCGCCCCAATATCGGGAAACAGGCCCAGCGCGGTCTCGGGCATGGCCAACAGGGTCCGTTCTGTGACCACCCGGTGCGAGCCATGCACGCTCAGACCCGCACCGCCGCCCATCACCACGCCATCCATCAGCGCGATATAGGGTTTACCCAAGCGAAAAATGGTTTGATTCAGCCTGTATTCGGCATAATAGAAGTCGCGGCCCACCGCCGCACCTTTGCCCGCGTGATAGAGCGACCTGACATCGCCGCCGGCGCAAAACGCCCGCTCGCCGGCCCCGCACACAACGACGGCCTCGATCGCCCGGTCAAGCGCCCAGCGGTCCAGCACCGCCTTGAAAGCCAAGGCCATCTCAAGATTGAGCGCATTCAAGGCCCGCGGCCGGTTCAACCTGACAAGCCCCAGCCCGTCGCGCGCCTCAAACAGAATTTCGCCGCTCATCCCCTCTGCCTACCTGACTTGAATACGCGCTGCGCCGCCAAGCGCCATCTGCTGAATTCGCGACGGATTGCCATAAACATCCACATTGCCGCTGCCGCTTACCTGAACCGACACGGCCTCGCTTGCATATACAACGACATCGCCGGCCCCCACCACGCTCACCTCGACGGTCTCGCACACTAGATATTCCGCATCCACATCGCCACTACCTTTGATCTCCACCGACAGGCCGCCGCAGTCGCCGATAAGACGTGCATCCCCCGCGCCGCTGATGACCAACGCCAAGTCTCCACGGCTTATCCCATCCATGGAGATGTTCGAAGCACCCCGCAGCACGACCCGCTCCAAGACGGGCACGGTTATCCACAGCGCCGCGGGCCGGTCGAATACGTGTCCAATTGTCGAAACCCGTAACTCACCATCCACCACCCGCGTCTCGATCCGCTCTAGACGAGACTGTTCGGTTTCAACAATCACCGACTGAGCCTGCCCCGCATTGACCACGATGTCGAAGGCGCCATCAACCACCATTCTGTCGAAGGGCGGCAGCTCGCGCGGCTGCTCCGCCCCGATCGCCGATCCGCTCATGCCCAATACCAGCACGCCCAAGACCATCCCTGTCCACAATTTCATCCGGCCCTCCACATTTTCAAAAAATATTTATATCCAGTAACTTAGACCCGACTCCAAAGCCACCTCACAGCCCGGGTTATCTCGCAAATACCCGGCGCAAAGCGTTGATTTCTTGGCCTATTCTGCCAGCAGTTCACGCGCTATGATAACGCGCATAATCTCATTCGTACCCTCTAGGATCTGATGCACCCGTAAGTCCCTGACAAAGCGTTCGATGGGATAGTCACGCAGATAGCCGTAGCCGCCATGCAACTGCAACGCGTCGTTCGCCACCCGGAATCCCACATCGGTGGCGTAGCGCTTGGCCATGGCGATAGCCATCGGCGCCTGAGGATCATTTTGGTCCAGCAGCCACGCCCCCCGCCACACCATCAGGCGCGCCGCCTCCAGTTCCGTCGCCATGTCGGCCAGCCGGAATTGCAGCGCCTGAAAGGCCGCCAGTGGCTGACCGAACTGCTTACGCTCGATCATATAGGCCCGCGTCGCCTCCAGGCACGCCCGCGCCCCGCCCAGGGAACAGGCGGCAATATTCAGCCGTCCACCGCCCAGAGCCTTGAGCGCGATGCCAAAACCCTCCCCTTCGCCACCCAACCGATTGCCTGTCGGAACCCGGCAATTCTCGAAGATCACCGCCGAGGTCGGCTGGCTGCGCCACCCCATCTTTTCTTCATGTTTGCCGAAACTCAGCCCCTCGCAGCCGCGCTCCACCAGCACGCACGAGATACCCTTCGCCCCCGGCCCGCCGGTCCGCACCATGCAAGCATACAGATCCGACGACGGCCCGCCGGAAATAAAGGCCTTGCTGCCATTGATGTTGTAATGATCTCCATCCGCCTGCGCCCGGGTCTTCAGGGCCGCCGCATCGGAACCGGCGTTGGCTTCGGTCAGGCAATAGCTTGCCATGATCTTCATACTGGTCAGGGCCGGCAGCCAGCGCCCCCGCTGGTCTTGATCGCCGAAGGTATCGACCATCCAAGCGACCATATTGTGAATCGATAGATAGGCGGCGGTGGAAGGACAGGCCGCCGCCAGCTCCTCGAAGATCAGCACGCTATCCAGCCGCGAAAGACCGCTCCCGCCATGGTCGGGATCGCAGCAAATGCCGGCCAGGCCCAGCCCCGCCGCCTGCCGCAATGTGTCGATTGGAAAAATCTGCTCCGCATCCCACCGTGCCGCATGGGGCGCCATCTCGGCCTGGGCGAATGCCCGCACGGTCTCTTGAAAGGCCCGCTGCTCCTCATTGAGTGCAAAATCCACGCTAAGTGTCTCCTTTTGGCCGAGCACTGCCGGATCATAACGGCCCGGCGACCATGGGCATAATGCGCCTTTTCGGGCCTGAAGACCGCGCCGCGTTTCGAATTTTCGTTGACACTAGGGCTGGCCGTGGCCTTTCTAGACCCCTGTCCTTATCTGGACATACGGCGAAATATGGCTCGGAACGCGGGTGAGCGTGCCCGGAACAAGATCAAAGGACGGAGAAGGCGAACGATGACCAGCAGCAATCCGGAAACATTGGCTCTTCATGCGGGCTATCGTGCCGATCCCACGACCGGGGCGGTGGCGGTGCCCATTTACCAGACCACCAGCTACCAGTTCCGCGATACCGAGCACGCCGCCAACCTCTTCGCCCTTAAGGAAATGGGCAATATCTATACCCGCATCATGAACCCCACCACCGACGTGCTGGAGCAGCGCATGGCCGCCCTCGATGGTGGTGTCGCCGGACTGGCCCTGGCCTCCGGTCAGGCCGCTTCCCTGCTGGCGATTCAGAACCTTGCCCGTGCCGGCGACAATTTCGTCAGTTCCACCGACCTTTATGGCGGCACCTGGAACCTCTTCAACAACACCATGCGCGATATCGGTATCGAGGTACGTTTTGTCGATCCCGGCGACCCCGAGGCTTTCCGTCGCGCCACCGATGAGCGCACCCGCGCCTATTATGCCGAAACCCTGCCCAACCCTAAGCTCAATGTCTTTCCCATCAGCGAGGTCGCCGAGATCGGCCGCGAGCTAGGTGTGCCCTTGATCGTCGACAACACCGCCGCCCCTCTTATATGCCGGCCCTTCGACCATGGTGCGGCTGTCATCGTCTATTCCAGCACCAAATATATCGGTGGCCACGGCAATTCCATCGGCGGGCTGATCATCGACGGCGGTAATTTCGATTGGGAGGGCAACGCCGCACGCTTCCCCACCCTGACCGAGCCCGATCCCAGCTACCATGGGGCGGTCTGGACCGAGGCTGTGAAGCCCCTTGGCCCCATCGCCTACATCATCCGCATCCGCGTCGCTCTATTGCGCGATATGGGCGCGGCCATGAGCCCCTTTAACGCCTTCATGTTCATTCAGGGGCTGGAGACCCTGCCCCTGCGTATTGAGCGTCACTGCACCAATGCCAACAGGGTTTGCGCCTTCTTGAGCGAGCATCCAAAGGTCGAAAAAGTCATCCATCCCCGTCTCCAGACCGGCGAGATGCGACGCCGCGCCGACACTTATCTCAAGGGCGGATTTGGCGGCCTGGTCGGTATGGAGCTGGCCGGCGGCGTCGATGCCGGCCGTAAATTTATCGACAACCTTGAGCTGCTATACCATGTCGCCAATATCGGCGACGCCCGCAGCCTGGCGATCCACCCGGCGAGCACGACCCACAGTCAGCTCTCCCAAGAGGAACAACTGGCCACCGGTGTCACGCCGGGATATGTGCGTCTGTCGGTGGGTATCGAACATATCGATGACATCATCGCCGACATCGACCAGGCGCTGTCGAAGGTCTAGAGCTTTTTCCGTTCAAACGGATACGTTTGAACGATTAGAAAATGCGTCAAAACAAGAAGCTAGAGCACGTGTCGTGAACGCAAGTGAACGAAATTTGCTCTAGCAGGAGCAAAAAACTATGGCCCCGGGGCCGCCGGCACCTTCCTTTCCCCACACCCGCATGCGGCGGAACCGCCAATATGACTGGTCACGGCGCCTGATCCGCGAGCACCGCCTCGGCGTCGATGACCTCATATGGCCGGTTTTCGTGCAGGAAGGTGACAATACCAGGTCACCCATACCCACTATGCCGGGTGTACACCGCTACACCATAGACCTGTTGACCGACGCCGTCGGCCAAGCCGGGGATCTCGGCATTCCGGCGGTCGCCCTCTTCCCTGTTGTCCCAGCGCACCGCAAAACCGCTGACGCGCAGGAGGCTCACAATCCGGATAACCTGATCTGCCAGGCCATCCGCGCGGTGCGTGACGCCCATCCCCAGATCGGCGTCATTTGCGATGTCGCCCTCGATCCATTCAACAGTGACGGCCACGACGGTATCCTTCGCGACGGCATCGTCGCCAATGACGAAACAATTGCCGCTCTTTGCCGGCAGGCCCTCGTGCAGAGCCAGGCCGGCTGCCAGGTCATCGCCCCTTCCGACATGATGGATGGCCGTATCGGCGCCATCCGCACGGCTCTCGATGACGCCGGCCGGGAAGCCACCCTCATCATGGCCTATGCGGCAAAATTCGCCTCGGCGTTTTACGGCCCCTTCCGCGATGCCTTGGACAGCTCGGGCGCCCTCAAGGGCGCCAGCAAGAATACCTACCAGATGGACCCCGCCAACGGCGACGAGGCCCTGCGCGAAGTCGCCCTGGATATCGCCGAGGGCGCCGATATGGTGATGGTCAAGCCGGGTTTGCCCTACCTCGACGTCATCTGCCGCGTTAAGGACCGTTTCGGCATGCCCACCTATGCCTATAACGTCAGCGGCGAATACGCCATGCTGGAATTCGCCGCCCGCGCCAACGCCATCGACCGCGACCAGGCCATGCTTGAAATGCTCACCGGTTTCAAACGCGCCGGCGCCGACGGCATCCTCACCTACTTCGCCCTCGACGCCGCGCGTTTATTGCAAAACTAGTCCGCCGGCGCGGATACGAGCCGCAAATACGGCTTCAGCGTCTTCCACCCGTCCGGATATTTCTCCCGTGCCGCTTCGTCGGAAACCGATGGCACGATGATGACATCCTCGCCCCGCTGCCAATTTACCGGCGTTGCCACCTGATGTTTGGCCGTCAGCTGCATGGAATCGATAACCCGCAGGATTTCATCGAAGTTACGGCCCGTGGTCATCGGGTAGGCGATGATGAGTTTGATCGTCTTATCCGGCCCGATAACGAAGACATTGCGTACGGTGGCGTTCGTCGCCGCCGTCCGGCCTTCCGACCCACCCGATGTATCTTCCGGCAACATGCCATAGAGCTTGGCGACGGCAAGGTCGCTATCGCCGATCATCGGATAGTTGACACCGTAACCTTGCGTCTCCTCGATATCATGCGCCCAACGCACATGATCGTCCACCGGGTCGATACTCAGGCCAATGATCTTGCAATTGCGCTTCTCGAAATCCGGCTTCAGCTTCGCCATGTAACCGAGTTCTGTCGTACATACCGGCGTAAAGTCTTTCGGGTGCGAAAACAGCACGCACCAACTGTCGCCGATCCATTCGTGAAAACTGATCTCACCGTCGGTCGTCTGTGCGGTGAAATCCGGCGCTGTCGCGCCTATACGCAAAGTCATGACGCGCTCCTATCTAAGATCCTATCGCGTCAGGATAGTATCATCCTGCCTCTTTGCAACAACAGACAAGAGCCGTGATCGCGCGACTGTGTAGAGCGCCGCGCTACGGGCCAATGAACGCCTCGATCACGCCATTGAACGCCGCCGGATTTTCGATATTCGCCAAATGCCCGCACCCGTCGAGGCAGACATACCGGGCGTTGGCAATCTTGCCGGCCATGCGCGCCATCATCGCGGCGGGCGCATTGCGGTCATGCTGGCCCGCCAACACCAGCGTCGGCGCGGCGATGGCACTCAATGTGTGCCGCTGATCGAATGTCACGATCAAACGAATGGCATCGGCGAACGCCTCTGTCGGCACGCGTTTAATCGACGCGACGGCCGTGGCCAGTCCCGCCGGGTCGCAATCCGGCCCCACCAGACCCCGCACCACCTCCGGCCCGAAATCGGCGAGTGTCCGCCCGGCCTCGATAGGTGCCAACCGTTGCTGCACGAAGGATTGTTGCCAATCCCCATCGGGCCGGCCGAAGGAAGCGCTGGTCGCCGACAGTACCAGGCTCTCCAGCCGTTCCGGGTAACGCACGCAAAAGACCTGCGCGATCATGCCGCCGATGCTGTGCCCCACCAGATGCACCCGCTCAAGGCCGTGCGCGTCCAGCAAAGTTTTTAGCGCCGCCGCCAGGCCATCCCAACTATCCGGCGCCACCCCGCCGTCATGACCGGGCATGGTCCAGGCCAGGGCCAACCGCGCTCGGCCGAAATAGTCCAGTTGCGGCTGCCAGATGCTGGCATCGCTGCCAATGCCATGGAGAAAGACAATAGCCGGCTCGCCTTCGCCGGCACTGAGCGAGTTCGCTACCTGGCTCATGCAAGTTCGCCTTGCAGAACACCCTCGACCACCACCGGCCGGTCGTCCAGTGCCACGGTGCAATTGCGCAGGGGCAGATCGAAATGGCCCAGCGTATGCCGTCCGGCCGTCTCGTTGGCGCCGGTCGAGTACAGAAAATTACCCGCGAACGCGCGCAACTCCGTACCGTTGCAATCCGCCTTGTCATACATCGCCATCGCCTCCCAGCGCGCCCCTGGGTTCATGCCCCATCCCACATGGCTGACCCCATAGGCCTCGCGGTCTCCCCAGGCGGCGAAATATTGCCGCATCAAATCCCCATCGAGCCCTTCACCCTCGATCGACACCACATAATCATCCTCGATCCGCAAGGTGACGGGAGTCTCCAGATAGCGCTTAAATGTAAGATTGGCGTCTCCCGGTGCCAGTACCAGAGTCCCGTTGACGCTGCCCGCCCGCGGGAAACACAGACACAGCCCGCCCGGCCAATGGGCCACTTGCCCCGGCCGGTCGGCAAAACCGAACACCCCGGCCGCCGGGCAGTCGCTCACATTGATGGTAAGGTCGGTCCCCGCCGCCGATACGACTGTCATCCGCCGCGCCTTTTTGAGCATCTTCGCGCCGGCCAGAACTTTCGGTTTCAGTGCCGGGTCCGGCACCAGCCGTTCCAGCGCTTCGGGATGTTCGTTGCTGATCATCAGCACCCGCGCCCCGTCCCCCACGATCTCCGGCAGTTCGGCGGCATGCAGCAGCCCTTCGACGGTCAAATCCACCACCAGCCCCGCACCGGCGAGCGCCTTCACCACCGGGGCCAAGCCTGCCAGCGCGTTTGACGCCCCCGTCGAGCGCACGGGCACCGGGGCGACCTGTGGCGGTGTCGGTACCACCACATGGAACCACCGCGCCCCAAGCCTCGCCAGAGCCAACTCGGTGAGTTGCACATTCAGCATCCGCGACTGGGTCTCGGAAAGAATCGCCACCGCTTCACCCTCGGCGACCGCACTCAGCCGCAGGGTCTCGGCAAAACAGCCGATCCACTTATCCTCGATCCGATCCCCGCGCATGCAAGCCCCCCGTGCTGCCAGACCGCCAGTCTAACAAGGGAGCCGCCCGCTGCCTATTTCACAGGTAACTTTGAGACAAACTCATAGGCTTGCGCGATCCAGCTTTGCAACGCCGCCTCACTCTCCAAACCCTCGGGCGCCACATAGATCCACCCCCGCATCGGCCTGCCGGTAAAGTCGCAAGGCCTGGTGTGCGGCCGCGCCAAGGCGCCGGCCTCTTGCGCCGGCGACAGCCGCACCACCATATCCTCGGTCTTGCCACTCACCCCACAGCACATCTTTCCATTGCACTGAAAGGACAGCCCGCCAAACATTTTCTTCTCGGTAATGCCCTCATAGCCGGCAAATACCGCCCGCATACGCTCGGCGAGCGCTTGATTGTAACCCATTGATTTTTCGTTCTTTAGGCGGGAATAGCCGACTCAGTCTTTTTTCTCATACGTAATAAAATTGATCGCCGCGCCGACCGCGTCGATCACCACTGCCCAACGGCCGACGCCGGGAATATCCATCGGCGCCATGGCGATATGGCCGCCGGCCGCTTTTGCCTTCGCCACCCGCTCGTCCACATTGTCCACGGTGATATAGCCGGCCCAAACGGCCTCACCCTCGGCACCATGTGTGGTGATGCCGCCGATCGGCTCGCCGCCGGCCTTCAGCACCGTATAGGTCCCGTCTGCCATCGGCATTTCTTCGATCTCCCAACCTATGACGTCCGTATAGAACGCTTTGGCTTTGGCGACGTCCTTGGTCCGCAATTCAAACCAACTGATCGCACCGTGAGTAACAAAAAGGTCGCTCATCCCTGTCTCCTCCATTGAAAGCCTAGATGCTAACTAGACGCGGGAGCCCGTCAACACCGGACAGCCATCCCATAGAAAAGAAATCAGCTTAAGCTCGCCAATTTCCGTTCGATAAAACGGCGCTCGGCCGGGTTTTGTGTCAAGCCCAGCGCGGCTTCAAAATGACCGGCGGCCTCCCCTGCCCGCCCCGCTTCGGCCAGCAACGCCGCCTTGGCCGCATGGAAATGGTGGTAGCGCTGCATATCCGCCGACCCTTCCAAGGCTTGCAGTAACGCCAGTCCGGCCTCCGGTCCCTGGTCCTTGGCCACCGCGACCGCCCTGTTCAGGGTCACCACCGGCGAGGGTTGATAGCGTTCCAGCACCCCGTAAAGCTCGGCAATTTGCGCCCAGTCGGTATCCTCGGGCGCCAGCGCCTCGCTATGCACCGCGGCGATAGCGGCTTGCACCTGATAGCCCCCCGGCCGTTTCATACGCAGCGCCTTCTCCACCAGAAAGCGCCCCTCCACCGTCAGGCGCATATCCCACAAGGACCGATCCTGCACGTCCAGCAGCACGATCTCGCCATTTTGATCGAGCCGCGCCCGGTGCCGCGAATGCTGCAGCAGCAACAGCGCCAGCAAACCCACCACCTCCGGCTCATCGCGGAACAGCCGCACCAACAGCCGGCCCAGCCTGATCGCCTCGTCGCACAACTCCACCCGGATGAGCTGCTTGTGACCCGAGGCGCTATAGCCTTCGTTGAATATCAGATAGACCACCGCCAGAACCGCCCGCAGCCGCTCTGGCAGCAGCGCCGCTTTCGGCACTTCATAGGGAATTTTCGCCTCGCTGATCTTGCGTTTCACCCGGCTCAACCGCCGCTCCATCGCCGCTGGCGAGACCAGAAACGCCCGCGCGATCTCCTCCACCGAAAGCCCCGCGACCGTTTTCAGGGTCAAAGATATCTGCGCCTCTTCGGCGATAGCGGGATGACAGCAGGTGAATAGCAGGGCCAGCAGATCGTCGCGCACATGCAGGGTCAGTGCTTCCTCAAGCACCGAATCTTCCGCCGGCTCGGCCGCCTCCGCCACCACCACGCTTTGGATGTAACGCGCCTCGACTCGCCGCCGCCGATACCCGTCGATGGTCCAGCGGCGGCCGGTCGTCACCAGCCAGGCGACTGCGTTATCCGGCACCCCGTCGCGCGGCCAGGTCTCTACCGCCCGCGCCAGTGCTTCCTGCAACGCGTCTTCTGCCGCGCCAAAGTCGCCCAGCAGGCGTATCAGTGTCGCCAGTGCTTTCGGGTAGGACGCTCTAACCTCTACCGCGACCTGATCCACCCTGCCTCACACCGTCGCGACCGACTCCAAATGAGCCATCGGACGCACCTCCACCGACCCCGATCCGGCGTGCGGGATTTCCTTGGCATAGGCCAGGGCCTGATCCAAATCCTCGCAATCGAAAATGTAGAAGCCCACCAGATGCTCCTTGGTCTCGGCGAACGGCCCATCGACGACACGATGCTTGCCGTCGCGCCGCCTTACCGTCGTTGCCGAACTTGTCGACACCAACTCACCCGCCGCCAGGAACGCGTCTTTCGCCTTCGCCCGCTGCTGCAAATGCCTGTGTCCCACCAGGCACCGCTCCCGTTGTTCCGGCGTATAATTCTCGATGGATTCTTCGGCGGCATAGATCAGCATCGTATAGAGCATGGCGTCCTCCGGTCTTCATGCATTCATTCTCTTGACGCCCCACGCCCCCTCAAGCGGACAATGAATCCAGAAATGACAGCGTGCATCTATCGTGCCATGTCGGCTTGCCAAACCGGTCGTGAAAGCCCAAATGCCCGCCCCCATCGGGCAATTGCAGCGACAGCATCGAATTCCCGGACACATCGGTATGGTCATAGGCATCCGCCGGGATCCATGGATCGTTGCGCGCGTGGATCAGCAAGGTCGGCACGCTGATATTGCCCAGCCCAGGCGCTGCCGAACACCGCGCGTAATATTCATCGGCGCCGGCAAAGCCATGGCGCGGGCCGAGAAAATTATCGTCGAAAGCCCGCACCGTTGGCGCCGCCCGGATTGTCGCCCTCTCTTGTGCCGTCAGCGCCGCCGCCGGGCGCGTCGCTTCGATTTTGATGCGCGCCAAGATCCAACGGTGGTAGAGCCAGTTCCGTGGCGCATGAAACCGCCGCGCCGCCGCCGCCAGATCGATCGGTGCCGATACCGAGACAGCCCCCCGCACCGCCGCGGCAAGACCGGATTCACCCAAATACTTCAGCAGGATATTGCCACCAAGAGAAAAACCGACGGCGACCATGCCATTGCGCAGCAAATCCTTCGGCAGCTGCTCCGGCAACTGCTCCAGCACGGCGGCCACATCCTCGCTGCGCCCGGCATGAGTAGAGCCCTGGCAAGTCTTGCGCGACGGGCCGGCGCCCCGCTGATTGAGCCGCAACACCGGATATCCCGCATCCAGCAGCATCCGCGCCGTCACCCGCACATAGTAGCTTTCCTCACAGCCCGTCAGGCCATGCAGCAGCATCGCCAAAGGCCGCCGCGCCAATCCGTCGGGCACCTGCAACACGCCGAGCATTTGATCGCCGCTACCATCGGGCAAGACGAAGGCCAGCCGCTGCAACACCCATGCTGATAAATCCGCGCCCCGCCGCATCACTTGATTGCGGATCGTTTGCAGATCGCCACCCCACCACGGCAAGCGTGATTCAAAGGTCGCTATATTTTCCGTCCAAGTCATAGGGACCGCATACTACATGCGCGGCCACGCTACCAGTTAGTCAATTGTGAGCGCCACAATATGGTCCGGAACGGCCATATCCCGATCCAACCGCGGACAGGGGGTCGGCGTGCCCGGCCGCTGCGCCAAAGGCACCACGCCGGCCCAGATCGGCAACCCGTAATCTTCTTCGTCGTCGATGGGCGGGCCCGTCCGGATTTTGGCCGACGCCTCGTCAATCGCGAAAACCAGCACTGCCGTGGCTTTTATCTCCTGTTCCGTATGCGGTCTCAGCAGCGCCCAGCGGCCGGGGGTAATGCGCTCGATCAAGCCCTTCAACTTGGTAATTTTTTCATCCGGGTTCTCAACCGGCCGCGCTTTGCCCAGCACCATGACGGAGCGAAAATTGACGCTGTGATGGAAGGCGCTACGGGCCATCACCAGCCCGTCCACATGGGTCACGGTCACGCACGCGGCCGCACCGGCCGCGAGCACCCGCACCATGCGGCTGGCACTCGAACCATGAATGACCAGTTCGTCGCCGAGCCGCCAATAGGCCGTTGGTGTCACCAAGGGCTGTCCGTCATCGACATATCCCACATGGCAGAACAGCCCGGCATCCAAAACCCCATAGACCTCCTCACGCTCATACGCGCCCCGCTCATGGGTGCGTTTCAGGGTCGTGCGGGGTGTCTTCAAGGACCGCTGCATCGCTCACTCTCCCTTGCCAGGCGGCCAATTTGGCCCATAATTGGCCTCTCGAAAAGGTCCATTCTTCGATATTCAAGAGAACCAATATGAAGACCGGCACGGCCTCTTTTCCCCTTGGCACCCTCGCACTCGACCGCAACGCGCCCGAATCCCTTGGTACCCAGCTCTATTTCGCCCTTCGCGGTGCCATTCTCCAGGGCACTCTGCGGCCCGGCATACGCCTGCCGGCCTCGCGCACTTTGGCCCGCGACATCGGCATTTCCCGCAACCCGGTCATCGCCGCCTATGAACAACTTCAGGCCGAAGGATATATCCAGGGCCGCGTTGGCGCCGGCAGTTTTGTCTCGGCCCAATTGCCCGAACATCTGCTGCAAGCACCCACCCCTACGACGGTCGCGGCCCAGCGCCGCCGGCCTCCCCGCCTCTCCCGGCGCGGCGGCACCATGGCCGCCCTGCGCCGCTCCTATCCCACTGGCCGCACCGCCTTCGCCCCCGGATTGCCCGACCTGGCAGCCTTTCCTTTTGATCTCTGGTCACGCTTGCTGGCGCGTCACTGGCGCCGCCCAACCACCGATATGCTGTTTAACGCCGACCCCGCCGGCTATCGGCCACTGCGCCAAGCCATCGCCACCTATCTCGGTGCCGCCCGAGCCGTGCGCTGCCACGCCGACCAAATCGTCATCGTTTCCGGATCCCAGCAGGCCATCGACCTCATCGCCCGCCTGCTCATCGACCCTGACGACCGGGTATGGCTCGAAGACCCCGGTTACCTTGGCACCCGTGGCGCCCTGCTTGGCGCCGGCGCCACTTTGGTCCCTGTGCCCATCGACGACGAGGGCATGGATGTAGCGGCCGGCCGGCGCGCCGCCCCGCGGGCCCGGCTCGCCTGCGTTTGTCCCTCCCACCAATATCCCCTTGGCGTCACCATGTCCTTGAGCCGCCGCCTGGCCTTGCTGGAGTGGGCCCATCAGGCGCAGGCTTTTATCCTCGAGGACGACTATGACAGCGAGTACCGCTATGCGGGCCGCCCCCTCACCTCTCTGCAAGGCCTCGATACCCAGGCCCGGGTCATCTATGTCGGCACCATGAGCAAGGTGATGTTCCCCGGCTTGCGTCTTGGTTACCTGGTCCTGCCCGAGGACCTGATCGACCCGATCCGGGCCTTGCGCACACATATTGACGGCCACCCCTCCACACTCGCCCAAGCCGCGCTGACCGAATTCATCGCCAACGGTCATTTCGCCGGTCATATCCGCCGCATGCGCACGCTTTATGAGGCGCGCCAGCAAATCCTGCTGGATCACGCCCCGTCTCTTGCCGCCCACTTCACCCTCGAACCCGCCGCCGCCGGCATGCATTTGGTCGCTGCCTTACCGCCGGGTGCCAACGATTTGGCCATCTGCGAACGGGCCCGGCAGGCCGGTATTATCCTCGGCCCGCTATCGCGCTTCTACCATGGCCAGCCGCACCGCCAAGGCTTGCTGCTGGGATATGCCGGCTTCACCCCACACGAGATTCGCGGCGGCCTGGCGCGCCTGCAAACGATCCTCGCGACCGACTGATAGTGCGTCTCCCACCCCGCCCCCATGCCAACCGGCACATTGCGCTTCGCCAAAGCCTCAGCTATGACGCCCTGACACCATGATGGGGAAGCCGCCGTGAGCACAGCCAAGAACCGCCGCTGGTTACGCTGGTTGCGCTACATTGGCATCGCTGTCTTCCTCCTGCTGCTGACCGGGGTCACCGGCGCCTATATCTGGCTCCGCGGCTCCTTGCCCGATTATAACGGCAGCGCCTCCATCGCCGGCCTGACGGCCCAGGTCACGGTCGGCCGCGACGCCGACGGTATACCCAGCATCTTCGCCGCCAACACCGAGGACGCCTATCGCGCCCTCGGTTACATTCACGCCCAAGACCGTTTTTTCCAAATGGAGATGACCCGCCGCGTCGGCGCCGGTCGCCTCAGTGAGGCGCTGGGCGAATCCACCTTGGCCATAGACCGGCTCATGCGCACCCTCGATTTCTATCGCCTTGCCGAGCAGTCGGTGGAGCAGATGGCACCGGACGCCCGCGCCGCCCTCGACGCCTATGCCCAGGGTGTCAACGCCTGGCTAACCGGCGATTCCCCGCTGCCGCCCGAATTTCTTATTTTCCGGGCAACTCCCGAACCGTGGGTTGCCGCCGACAGCGTCGTCTGGGGCCGCCTGATGGCATTCCAGCTCTCCAACAATATGAGCGACGAGCTTCTCCGCGCCCGCATGGCGGCCATTCTCACACCCCAACAGATCGGCGATCTCTGGGCCCAGGACCCCCCCGGAACCGCCGCCACCCTGACCGACCTTGCATCGGTCCTGCGGACCCTGCCCCTGCGCGAGATCGCCGCCACGCTGGCCGCCGTCCAGGCACCGGCCAGTGCCTCCAACGAATGGGTCGTCGCCGGCGCGCGCAGCAAGACCGGGATGCCCCTGCTGGCCAACGATCCCCATCTGGGTTTCAGCGCCCCCGGCCTCTGGTACCTCGCCAGGATCGTCACCCCCGACGCCGAAATTGTTGGCGCCACCGTCCCCGGTGTGCCTTTCACCGTGGTTGGCCGCAACAGCCGCATCGCCTGGGGTTTCACCACCACCCATGCCGATACCCAGGACCTTTTCATCGAGAGGATCGATCCCGCTAACCCGGCCAACTACCTGACCGAGAACGGCAGTGTCCCTTTTGTCGTCCGCGAGGAGTTCATTCAGGTCAGGGGGCGCGACGACCCGGAAAAACTCGTCGTCCGCGCCACCCGCAACGGCCCGGTTATTTCCGATGTCAACCGCGGCGCGGCACAAGCCGCACCCCCAGGCCATGTCCTCAGCCTCGCTTTTTCCGCCTTGTCGCCCCAGGACAGCTCGGCCGAAGCCCTGTTCCGGCTCAACCAGGCCCAGGACTGGCCGGATTTTGTCGATGCCATGCGGCTGTTCGATTCCCCCATGCAGAATGTCGTTTATGCCGACACCGCCGGCAACATCGGCTTTTACGCCCCCGCCCGCCTGCCCGTTCGCCGCGCCGGCGACGGCCGGCTGCCATTGCCGGGCTGGACCGGCGAGAATGGCTGGGATGGCGAGGTGCCATTTGCAGACCTCCCCAATGCCTTCAACCCGCCTTCGGGCCAAATCGTCAATGCCAACAACCGGCTGGAAAGTAGCGGCGGCAAACCTTTCATCGCCTACGACTGGCCGTCAAGCTACCGCGCCGACCGCATAACCGAACGTCTCGCCGCCACGCCCAAACACGATGCCGACAGTTTCGCCGCCATACAAACCGACGTGACAACCCCGCTTGCCCGCACCCTGCTGCCGCCGCTCCTGGATTTGGGCGCAACCATTGAGGATGAGCGAAGTCACGAGATCCTCGGCCTGCTTTCCATCTGGGATGGCGACATGGGCCGCCGCCGGCCCGAACCGCTCATTTTCATGGCCTGGCTCGATGCTCTCGGCCGCCGCCTTTATGCCGACGAACTCGGCGACTTGGCCGCGGACTTTGCGCAATTGCGGCCGCGCACCCTTGAGTTTATCCTCAGCCGCCGCCCGCAATGGTGCGATGATGTTACCACTGGAGCCACCGAGACCTGTAGTGTTCAAGTCCAGGCTGCCTTCGCCGACGCCATGTCCTTCCTCACCGATCGCCTTGGCGATGACTGGCGAAACTGGCGCTGGGGCGATCTGCACCGGGCCCGCTTCAGCCATCAGATCTTCGGTCGCATCCCCTTGTTGAACAGACTGAGCGACACGTCCATTGCCAGCGATGGCGGCAACTTTACCATCAACCGGGGCGTCTATATGTCCGGCAACGGCGATAATGCCTTCCGCCACATCGTCGGCGCCGGATACCGGGCGGTCTATGATCTGTCCGATCTGTCCAACTCCCGTTTCATCATCGCCACCGGTCAGTCCGGCCACTTTCTCTCGCCCTTCTATGGCAACCTCACCGAGCGCTGGCGTGATGGCGAGTATGTCACCATCGGCGGGGATCGGGAGCCGGCGGCCACACTGACTCTGCGCCCCCAGGACAGCCAGTGACGGAAACATCGAAAACCATCGATCTTGCGGCTATCCGCGATGCGGCGGCGGCAATCCATGGCCAGGTCATCGCCACCCCCACCCTCACGATCCCCAGGCTTAACGAGCATGCCGGCGCGAGGCTCCACCTCAAACTTGAAAATTTCCAGCACACCGGGTCGTTCAAGGCCCGTGGTGCGGCCAACAAGCTTCGCACTCTATCTCCCGATGCCCGGGCCAGCGGCATCGTTGCCTGTTCTGCCGGCAACCATGCACAGGGTGTTGCCTACTTCGCCCAGCGTCTCGGCATACCGGCCACCATCGTCATGCCCATACCCACGCCTTTCACCAAAATCGAGCGCACCCAGGCACTTGGCGCAAAGGTTGAACTTCATGGAGAAAATCTAAGCGATTCAGAGGTTTACGCACATAAGCTCGAGCAAAGAAAAAACCTCATCTTTATCCACCCCTATAACGACCCGTTGATTGTCGCTGGCCAGGGTACCGCCGGTCTTGAACTCATCGCCTCGGTCCCCGATCTCGATCTCATCATCGTGCCCATTGGCGGCGGCGGCCTGATCGCCGGCATCGCAACGGCGGTCAAAGCCTTGCAGCCGGGTATCGAAATCATCGGCGTCGAGGCCGCCCTTTATCCATCCATGTCTGAGGCCATCGACCAGCGCCCGCCGACCGCCCATGGCGCCACCCTGGCCGACGGCATCGCCGTCAAGGTGCCGGGCCGGCTGACCCGCCCCATCATCGAGGCCTTGGTCGACGACATTGTCCTGGTCGACGAGCCCACCCTTGAATTGGCCGTGCAGACCATGGCCGACACCGCCCGCATTGTCGCCGAAGGCGCCGGTGCGGCCAGTCTTGGCGCTGTCCTGGCCGACCCCACACGGTTCAAGGGCCGCAATATCGGCCTTCTGGTTTCCGGCGGCAACATCGACCGCCGCCTGCTTGCCTCGGTCCTGCTGCGCGGACTGGCCCGTGAGGGCCGCATGATCCGTGTCCGTGTCTTGATCGATGACCGCCCGGGCGCCCTGGCCCGGATTACGGCCCAAATCGCCGATGCCGGCGGCGATATTGTCGAGATTATCCACCAGCGCCTGTTCTTCGACCTCTCGGCCAAACAGGCCGATTTGGATATCGTCATTGAAACCCGGGGCGGCAGCCATGCCGATGAAATTATCGCCCGCCTTGTGAAAGCCGGCTTCCAAGCCACCCGGCTCAGTTTCCGCGCCGCTGACAATGCTTCGCGCTAGCGTGTTTCCAGGAAAAGCGGGGACCGCTTTTCCTGGAAACACGCCAAACAAGACTCTAGGATCTGGTTTTGAGTCTCTCAAAATCGCACGACCCTAGCGCGCGCAACCTACTGATATAAACCAGTTATTAACCCCTCTCGACGACCATGATCGCCCCATACTAACCGGCGATTACCGGGTCATTCACGCATGTTCATTATCATCGGCTGGGTCATAGTTAGCGCCTCCATCCTCAGCGGATACGTTCTGGCGGGCGGCAAACTCTTAGTCCTATGGCAGCCGTTGGAAGTGTTGATGATTTGCGGCTCCGGTATCGGTGCGTTCATCGTCGCCAATCCCCCATCTCTGCTCAAGAAGATCGGCAAGGGTGTCGGCGCGGCCATGAAAGGGCCGAAGAACAAGAAAGCCGATTTCGTCGAGCTCCTGTCGTTGCAATATGTCTTGTTCAAGCTTGCCAAGTCCAAGGGCAATTTGGCCCTCGAGCAGCATGTTGAAAACCCCCATGAGAGCGAACTATTCGCTCAATTTCCAAGATTCGCGGCCAACCACCACGCCGTTGAGTTCATGTGCGACTATTTGCGCTTGCTGACCCTTGGCACCGAGAACGCCATGGAGATCGAGTCTCTCATGGACGCCGAACTCGACACCCACCATCATGAGGACGAACAGGTCGCAGGCGCGGTTCAGACCTTGGGGGACAGTTTTCCGGCCCTTGGCATTGTCGCCGCGGTGCTCGGCATCATCAAAACCATGGGCTCCATTGCCGAACCGCCGGAAGTTCTCGGCAAACTCATCGCCGCTGCCCTCGTCGGCACCTTTCTCGGCATCCTTTTGGCCTATGGTTTTGTCAGCCCCCTCGCGGCCACCGTCGGCGCCACGCTGCAGGCCAACGGCAAATATCTGCAATGCATTAAGGCAGGCATCCTCGCCCACGTGCAGGGTTATGCCCCCCAAATCTCCATCGAGTTCGCGCGCAAGGCGCTGCTTTCCGAGGTCAGACCCACCTTCGCCGAAGTCGAGGAAGCAATCGAATCGGTCCCATCCGCAACTTAAACCGTCACCGGACGCCCCCACACCATGGCGGATACAAACCAACCACCCATAATAGTCATCAAAAAGGTCAAAAAGGGTGGCCACGGCCATCATGGTGGCGCCTGGAAGGTCGCCTACGCCGACTTCGTCACCGCCATGATGGCCTTTTTCCTGCTGCTTTGGCTGCTCGGCTCCACCACCGACGAACAGAAACTCGGCATTTCCGATTATTTCAGCCCAGAAGCCGTTTCCATCGGACAAAGCGGCGCCGGTGGTCTCTTCGGTGGCACGTCCTTGGCCGTCGAGGGCGCCCTCACCTCCGCCGGCGGCGCCAGCGTCGGTGCGGTCAGCATTCCTTTGCCGCCCAGCGAACCACAGACCGCCGAGGATGACGGCGAAGACGGCGAGGACGGCGACGGCGGTATCGAGGACGCCAGCAGGGAAGCCCTGGAAGAACAACTCGCCGAGCGCGAGCAGGAACAATTCGAGGCCGCCGAGTCAGCCCTGCGCCAGGCCATACTCGAACTGCCTGAGCTGGTGGATCTGCAAGAGAGTTTGGTGATCGACCAAACACCCGAAGGTCTGCGTATTCAGCTTGTCGACCAGGAAGGCGTCTCCATGTTCGCCAGCGGCAGCGCCAAACCGAACGAGCATACGCGCCGTTTAATCGCCATGATCGCCAAGGTGGTCACCCAATTGCCAAACAAAATCTCCGTTAGCGGCCACACCGATTCCGTTCCCTTCCGCAGTGCGAGCGGGTATAGCAATTGGGAACTAAGCGCCGACCGGGCCAACGCCGCCCGTCGTCTGCTGCTGGAATCTGGTCTCGACACCGACCGGATCGCCGGGGTTCAAGGTCTCGCCGCCACCGACCCTCTGCTCCCCGATGACCCGACATCCCCGCGAAACCGTCGGGTGAGCATCGTTTTGTTACGCGAAAGCAAGCACTTCACAGAGCCGGAAGTGGGGCCGCTACCACCGAGTTACGGCGAATAGAGCCGGTCCTTGCCCTTCATGCCCCACCAAAAACCATTCAAGCTGTTGTCCCTCGGCGACGCGCAAGCTTTAATATATGCCAACTGGCATCGGTCACCGCACGACCTACCACAGCCCCATTGTGCGGTATCCCGTGCCTGGACGAACAGGCAGACGCGTCTCAATGACCAACCAAGCGCCAAAACAGCCCCGCGTGTTCTATCGGACAGGCCCCATGCCTTGCCCTTATGTTCCTGGCCTGGTCGAGCGCAACCTCTTCACCGAGTTGCGGGGTCCCGGCGCACACCAACTGCACAATCAGCTCACATTGGCCGGATTTCGCCGCAGTCACCATATTGTCTACCGGCCGGCCTGCCCCCAATGCAGCGCCTGCCAGCCTGTCCGCGTCCTTGCGCGCGAATTCGCCACCACCCGCTCTTTGCGGCGGGTGGCCGCCCGCAACGCCGACCTCACCGTGAAAATCCGCCGGCCCCTGGCCAGCCAGGAGCAGTTCGCCCTCTTCGCCCACTATCAACGCTCTCGCCACAGTGGCGGCGAAATGGCGGCCATGACTTTCGCCGACTACCGGGCCATGGTCGAGGACACGGCGGTCGAGACCCATCTCGTCGAATTCTACTGTCCCCGGCGCCACCTCATCGCCGCCATTTTGATGGATCGCCTCGACGATGGCCTGTCGGCGGTCTACAGCTTCTTCGATCCCGATGCCATCGACCGCAGCCTTGGTACCTTCATGATTTTATGGCTGATCGGCCAGGCAAGAACCATGGACTTGCCCCACGTCTACCTCGGCTACTGGATCGAGCAATCTGCCAAGATGGCCTACAAGATGCGCTTTCAACCTTTGGAAACCCTCCGTCCGGAAGGTTGGCGGCGCCTCGGTCCCGGTTGAGCCAAGCACGGGCCTCCCGGCCATGAAGCGGCGCGCCTTTCTCACCGCCGCCGGCGTCACCGGCGCCGCGCTCGCGGCCCGGCCCGCCCCCGCTGTAGCCGCCCGCCGGCTTGATTTGACCATGATATCTTTGTGGCCGCGCCAGCTTCCCGGTCTCGCCGACAGCGCGGCACGGCTTGCCAAACGTATTGGCGATGCTTCGGACCAAGAGATATCCATCACCGTCTTGCAGCCCGGCGAACGTGTGCCGCCATTTGCGACCTTCGACGCGGTCGCCGGCGGCGAGGCCGATATCTACTACGGCGCCGAGTATCTCTGGCACTTCAAATCACCTGCATACAGCCTGCTTTCCGGCGTCCCCTATGGCCTCACCACCAACGAGTTCAACGCCTGGATCCACCATGGCGGCGGTCAAGCCCATTGGGACAAGCTGTCCGCGTCCTTCAATCTAAAACCCTTCCTGGCCGGCAATCTTGGCGGCCAGATGGGGGGCTGGTTCAACCAGAAGATCGCCAGCCCCGAAGACCTCAGGGGACTGCGTATCAGCATCCCGGGCCTTGCCGGAGCGGCTTTGCGCAACCTTGGTGCCGAGGCCGTCTCGACCCCCCCGGAGACCCTTAATGATGCCCTCGGCTCCGGCTTCCTCGACGCCGCCGTCGGCCTCGGGCCTTGGACCGATCAGACCCTCGCTCTCCACGAGGTCGCCGAGAGTTACTACTATCCGGGCTTCCACCAGCCTGGTACCGCCCTGAGTTGCGTCTTCAACCTCGACACCTGGTCGCGGCTAACGGGCACCCAGAAAATTCTCATCGAACACGCCTGCGGTATGGAGAATGCTTGGACCCACGCGCTATTTACAGCCAGAAACGGCGAAGCATTGCGCTCCCTGCGCCGCGACTTCGACGTGCGCGTGCACCAATTCCCCACCAGCGTCTTGACCGCCATCGGCACCGCTGCCGGCGAAATCGTCTCTCAAACGAGTACCAACGATCCGGCCATCAGAGCGATCTACCGCAGTTTCATAAACTTCCGGCGCCGCGCCATGTCGCTGTCGAAATTGACCGATCAGAGCTTCACCCAGGCCCGGCTGCTGCCCTTCCGCTACGGCCAGTCCTGATCGGCAACCTCCGATACCCGCTTAGGTTTTGCATTGCGTCGATATCGCAAGCCGGATAACGTCCCGGAAGTAGCAAAACATTGATCCTGCCACCCTGTGGCGGGCAAAGTCCGTTATGGTAACAACAACATGCGCCGGGCAAAACGCGGCGCCGCAACAACATAATCCGGAGGTTCTATGAAACGTCGTTCATTTGTAAAGGGCGCAGTCGCAGCCGGGGTCGCCTCCGCAGCTGCATCGTCGTTGCCCAAACCGGCAATCGCGCAGGGCAAGATAGAGTGGCGCATGGCCACGTCCTGGCCAAAGGGGTTGCCCGGCTTGGGCACCGGTGCTGAGCGGGTGGCTGAGCGTATCGGCATCATGAGTGATGGTCGTTTGACCGTCAAGGTCTTCGCCGCCGGCGAACTGGTCCCGGCGCTTCAAGTTTTCGACGGCGTCGCCGGCGGTGCGGCGGATATGGGCCACGATGCGGCCTACTATCACCTTGGCAAATCCCCGGCCACCGCATTCTATACGGCCGTGCCTTTCGGTATGACCGCCAACGAACTCAACGCCTGGGTACGGTGGGGCGGCGGCCAGGAACTCTGGGACGAGCTTTACGAGCCATTCGGCCTCAAGGGTTTCCTTGCCGGCAACACCGGTGTCCAAATGGCCGGTTGGTTCCGCAAGGAAATCAAGTCCCTCGACGACCTCAAGGGCCTGAAATTCCGCATGCCGGGCCTCGGCGGTAAAGTTCTCGAACGTCTCGGCGCCACTGTCGTGTTGCTCCCGGGCGGCGAAATTTTCCCCGCCCTGCAGTCCGGCGCCCTCGACGGCACCGAATGGGTCGGCCCTTATAACGACCTGTCCCTCGGCTTCTACAAGGTCGCGAAATTCTACCACTGGCCCGGTTTCCACGAGCCAGGTTCGGGCCTGCAATTGACTGTAAACCGCAGTAAATACGAAGCTCTGCCGAAGGATCTGCAAGAGATCATAAGCGCTGCGGCCAGTGCCGAGAATGACATCATGTTGGCTGAGTTCAACAGCCGTTCCGCACCGGCCCTGCAGACTCTTATTCGCGAGCACGGCGTCCAGTTAGTCCAGATGCCGCGGGATGTGCTCAACGCCCTCGGCACGGAATCCGGCAAATTGATGCAGGAGACCATGGATGACGGCGATGCCATCACCAAAAAGATCGCATCCTCCTTCTTCAAGGCCCGTCGCGAGGCACTGGCCTGGACCCGCCTTTCCGACCAGGGTTACGCCAACGCCCGGTTGCTGAACTTTCCATATCCCAGCGGTTAACGCGTCGGAACGTTCAAATGCCAAGGCCCGCGCCATGACAATGGCGTGGGCTTTTTTTTTGGCGAGCCCACCAAGCTAAATAGGCATCAATTGGAGAACAGGTCCAATGTACCTGACGGCGCCAGCGGATCATCGTCATATCCCGGGATCAACGAATCCTCGCCCGACGGCAGGAACAAATCGTCGTCCGCAGCACCCGGATCAAGCGAACCGTCATTGACACGCTCGATAGCCGACGCTGGTGCCCCATAGATCACACCGGGCAGCCAGGTCGCAATCTGCGGGAACCCCCACAACAACCCCATTGCCACCACCTGCAACGCCACAAACGGCACGATCCCGCGATAGATATGCCCGGTCGTGACTTCTTTCGGCGCCACGCCACGCAGATAGAACAGCGCAAAACCAAATGGCGGCGTCAAAAAGCTGGTCTGCAGATTGACCCCGATCATCACCCCAAGCCAAACCGGATCCAGGTCCATCCCCAACAAGATCGGCGCCGTGATCGGCACAATGATAAAAATGATCTCGAAGGCATCCAGGAAAAAGCCCAGCAGGAACATCAGCAGCATCACCGCCAGCACCGCCGAGAATGTCCCCCCCGGCAGCGCCGCCAGCGCGTCCTCGACCAGCTTTTCGCCGCCCAATCCCCTGAATACCAAGGAAAACACCGACGCCCCGATCAGGATGATGAACACCATCGAGGTGATCTTCAGCGTCCCTCGCATCACTTCCTGTAGGATACCCAGGTTCAGCCGCCGGTTTCCCGCCGCCAGCACCATCGACCCCACCGCTCCCACCGAGGCCGATTCCGTCGGCGTCGCGATGCCCAGCAGGATCGACCCCAGCACCGCGACGATCAGCGACAACGGCGGCACCAGAGCCACCAGAACCCGCCGCCACATCGCCCGGGTCTCGCTGGGGTCACGCTTCAATGGCGGGCAGGAGCTTGGGTCCACCACCGATTTGAACAGGATCCAGCCGATATAGATCCCCACCAGCATCATCCCCGGCAGGAAGGCGCCGGCGAACAAATCGCCGACCGAGACCGGATCCGGCGCGAAATTACCCTTCGCCAGCTGCGCTGCCTGGTTCGCGCCTTGCAGAATCTCGCCCATGAACACCAGCACGATGGACGGCGGAATGATCTGCCCCAAGGTGCCCGAGGCGCAGATGATGCCGGTCGCCAGTTTTGGATCGTAGCCGGCGCGCAACATCGTCGGCAGGCTGAGGATACCCATGGTAACAACCGTCGCCCCGATAATCCCTGTCGAGGCCGCCAGCAGTGTCCCCACCAGCACCACCGAGATACCCAGACCGCCGCGCATCGAGCCGAAAAGCTCGCCCATGGTCTCGAGCAGCGCTTCCGCCAGGCGCGAGCGTTCCAGCATCACGCCCATGAACACGAACAGCGGCACCGCGACCAGCACCTCGTTCGTCATTATCCCGAAATAGCGAGACGACAGGCTCCAAAACAAGGCAAAGTCAAAAACCCCCAGGGCATGGCCCAGCCATGCGAACATCAGCGCCGTGCCGGCGAGTGTGAAGGCAACCGGAAAACCGATGAGCACCATGAAGATCGTCGCGCCGAACATGCCGACGGCGACAAACTCGCCAACAACCGCAGGGTCCATTCGGCTTACCCGCCTATTCGTCCGACGCCAGAGAAAACTCTTCGTGTCCTGTTAAGACCAGCACACTGCGCACGAGCATCGCCGAGCCTTGCAGCGCCATCAGGCCGGCAAACACGAGAATGGCGGTTTTTACCAGGAACACCCCCGGCAATCCCCCAGGTTGCGTCGACGGTTCCAGCAGGCGCCAGGACAACTGGACGAACGGCAACGTCGTCCACGCCAGCACGATCAGCCACGGCGCCAGAAACACCAATGTTCCAAATAGGTTAACCCAGGCCCGGTGGCGCACGTTACCGCGGATATAAAAGATATCCACGCGCACATGACCGCCATGGAGAAATGTGTAGCCGGCACCCAGCATGAACGCCACGCCATGCTGCCACACATAGACGTCCTGCATCCAAATAAAGCCGGTATTGAAGAATTTCCGCATCACGACAACGGTAAAAGCCGCCACGACGGCGCCAAGCATCATCCAAGCGGTGCCGCGCCCGACCCATTCGTTGATACCCTCAACGAACGTCACATACCGTCCCCATGAGTCTATCAAGGCGAGCCTCTCGGTTCCCGATCAACCTAGTGGATAAAATCTAACAGAGGGTACCCATACGACGGCTTTGCGAGTTCACCCGGCGAGGCGCGAGATACGCCGTGATGCCCTCGCATCACAAGTGTCGCGCAACGCGGCCGGTGAGCTCGCAAAGCCGCCCTTCGGGTCCCGTATCCCGGTATCTGGGGGCGTCAAGACCCTCGACGATGCCTTGGCATCGCCCGCACGCCTTCTCCTGCCCAGATACCGGGATACGGGATCGTATGGGTACCATCTGTTAGATTCTATCCACCAGGGTGTATCAGTTTGTCGGGCCTAGCTCAACGTCCACCGGGCGGCTATCCGAAAGGGGCAGGTCCGAACCCGTTGGTCCTTGGGAATCCGGCCGGCGGCAACCGGCCGCTTTGTGCGCGTTTGCCCAGCCACCCCTGCAGCTGATCGGCACCGAACGTCCGCCTTCGCTCGCCCGTCTGCACGCTCAGACCGTCTTCCAGCTTGAACATCCGCACATCGCGCAGCCCGCCCTTGGCAAAACGCTGCAGGCGCACGCCTTTGCCGCGTCCCATCTCAGGCAGGTCGTCTTTATGGAATATCAGCAGCTTACGGTTCTCGCCCAGGGCCGCCACATGGTCGCCCTCCGCCGGCACGCACAGCACCGCCTCGCTGCCGCCGCCGACATTAAGCACCTGACGGCCGCTACGGGTCTGCGCGATCACGTCTTTTTCCGACACCAGAAAGCCGCGCCCATCGGCCGAAGCGACAAGCAGCTGCCGCTCCGGGTCATGCACGAACAGGGCAACGATATCGGTGTCGTTGCCGAACTCGAGCATCAGCCGCAGCGGCTCGCCATTGCCCCGGCCGCCAGGCAGTTTGTCGGCCCCAAGGCAGTAGAAACGCCCGTTTGTCGCGAATACCAGCAATTTGTCGGTGGTTTCCGCCGCCACCGCCAGACGGGCCCTATCGCCTTCTTTGTATTTCAGCTCGCCGGCGTCTATCCCATGCCCTCTGATCGTGCGTACCCAGCCCTTGGCCGAGCAAATAACCGTAATCGGCTCACGCTCGATCATCGCCTCCAGCGGCACCACGACGGCATGCGGCGCGTCGGCGATCTCGGTCCGCCTTTCCCCGCCAGGATAATTGACGCCGAAACGCGCCTTCATTTCCTTGATTTCTTGGGCCAACCGGGCTGACTTTTGGCCCTCATCGGCCAACAGCGCCGTGATTTTGTCCCGCTCCCCTTCCAGGTCCGTCATCTCTTTGCGGATTTCCAACTCTTCGAGTTTGCGCAACGAACGCAAACGCATGTTCAAAATCGCCTCGGCCTGCGCCTCGGTCAATTCGAACCGCGCCATCAATTCCTGGCGTGGATGATCCTCCTCCCGGATGATACGGATCACCTCATCCAGATTGAGATAGACCACCATATAACCCGCCAGCACATCCAGGCGCCGGGCTATTTTTTCCAGCCGGTGCTCGCTGCGCCGCACCAGCACCACCAGGCGATGGTCGAGAAATGCCTGCAACAAACCGCGCAAGGTCATCACCTGCGGCGTCCGATCCGCGCTCACCACATTCATATTGAGGCTGATACGCGTTTCCAGATCGGTCTGCCGAAACAGGCTTTCCATCAGCAGGGCTGGCTCTACATTGCGGCTCTTCGGCTCCAGCACCATCCGCAGATCCTCGGCCGACTCATCGCGCACATCCGCCAGCATCGTCAGCTTGCGCGCATTCAAAAGGTCGGCTATGCGCTCCACCAGACGCGACTTTTGCACTTGATAGGGAATCTCCGTCACCACCACCTGATATTGGCCACGGTTGAGATACTCCACCTGCCACTTCGCCCGCACCCGCAAACCGCCACGCCCGGTTGTATAGGCCTCGACGATGGTCTCCCGATCCTCCACCAGGACGCCCCCGGTGGGCAGATCGGGCCCCGGCATGAATTCGCACAGCTTGGCGATCGATGCGTTGGGATGTTTGAGCAAATACTGCAGCGCGTCGCAGATCTCGCCGACATTATGGGGCGGAATATTGGTCGCCATGCCCACGGCGATACCCTGCGAGCCATTGGCCAGCAGGTTCGGAAACGCCGCCGGCAGCACCACCGGTTCTTCATTGTCCCCGTCATAGGTATCCTGCAGGTCGACGGCGTCCTCGTGGATACCCTCCAGCAGCGCCATCGCCACCGGTGTCAGGCGCGCCTCGGTATAGCGCATCGCCGCGGCGTTATCGCCATCGATACTGCCGAAATTACCCTGGCCATCCACCAGCGGATAACGCACCGCGAAATCCTGCGCCAGCCGCACCATGGCGTCATAGATCGCCACATCCCCATGGGGATGGAATTTACCCATGACGTCGCCCACGACCCGCGCGCATTTTTTGAACCCCTGATCCGGATCCAGCCGCAATTGCTGCATCGCGAACAGCAGCCGCCGATGCACCGGCTTCAAGCCGTCGCGCACATCGGGTAAGGAGCGCGACATGATCGTGCTCAACGCATAGCTCAAATAGCGCTCGCTCAACGCGTCTTTGAATTGCGTCGGCCTGATCTCGAGAGCGACTGCGGAATCGGACATAATTTTCCTCAAGTTGGCTGCGTCCCATATACGAGCGATGATCCGAGGCGGTCAACCGCATCGGCCCGAGACCGCTATGATTCTAGCCTTGTACCAAGGAGCGCTGATAATGACCCATAGAGACGGCCTACCATGGTTTTCGGCAAGGCGCGTGGGCTGCGACGATGCGGTGCATCGTAAAGCCCGCGCAACGCCGTCCGAAAGCCTTGGTAGGCCGCCGTTCCGGTCGCCTGCGATCTCTATGGGTCATTATCAGCGCTCCTTGGTATTACACGCCAAACTGTGCCGCCAGCCGCTCCCTTGCCGCCGGCAGCGGCCGGTTCATCGGTCCGAAGACATGCTGTTGCAGAAAATACCCTGTCAGCCGCAGGCCGTCGCCAACGGCTGCCGCGTCCACATCGCCCCGCCCGATCAGAAATCCCGGCAATGTCAGCAGCTTGTCCCGGTAATCTTCACCGGCGGACAGACTGACCGCCCGCCCGCTGCGCGGTGAGACATAGGCCAGCATGTCGTTACGCCCGGTCGCCGCGCAGCGGCTGAGGTCGAGCCCGAACCCCAATTCCGACAGCAGCCCCAACTCCCATCTCACATAAATGCCTGGCCACACCGCGTTTTCATCATCCGCGGCCATGGCGTCGAATAAGGCGCCCAGACCCACGAACAGCGCCGGATGCGCCTCTCGCTCCGGCAGCGCCAATTCAGCCATGCTGCAGACCGCACTCAACCCGCTGAGCCGCAGCGGATCGTCCATCAAGCCCGCCGCATAGGAGCGTTCGGCCTCCAAGGTATAAGTCCCCAGATGCTCGGCAAGACGCGCCCGCCAGGACGCCCGCACCCGTGTACCCGGCTCGATCAACCCGCGTTTCCTGCGCGATGTCGCCCCATGGACCAGCCCGGCATGGCGGCCATGCGCGGCCGTGAGAAGCTGCACCACCGCCGCCCCCTCGCCATGGGGCCGGTGACCCAGCACGAAGCCGTCGTCGCTCCAATCCATGAATGCCTCCCGGCCCCAACCGGCTCAAACGTCGAACCGCAGTCCCCATCGCCGGTATTGCTCGGGGTCTTCGGCCCAGTTGCTGCGCACCTTCACCCGGATGAACAAATGAACGCTGCGCTGCAAATCCGCTTCCAGATCGACCTGCGCTTGGCTGCGAATCCGCTTGATGGTCTGCCCACCCTTGCCCAGCACAATGCCCTTTTGGCTGTCCCGGGCGACGGTGAGTGTCTGATCGATCCGCACGCTGCCATCCTTGAAATCCTGCCACGCCTCGGTTTCCACCGTCAGCGCGTAGGGCAACTCGTCATGCAGATTGAGAAACGCCTTTTCGCGGGTGACCTCGGCCGCCAGCATCCGCAGCGGCAGATCGGCTATCTGATCTTCCGGATACAGCCACGGCCCGTTCGGCATGCGGCTGGTCAGATGCGCCTGCAGATCCTTGACCCCATCCCCATCGAGCGCCGAGATCATGAATATATCGGAAAAGACGCCGGTCTGGTTAAGCCGGTCCGCCTGAGCCAGCAACACCTCCCGACGCACCAGGTCGACCTTGTTGAGAGCCAGCACGGCCTGCCGGCCCGCCGCCGATTGCCCCTTGACGATACGGTCCACATCGCCATCGGCCCCTCGCGCCGCATCCACCAGCACGACGCTCACATCGGCGTCCCCCACGCCGGCCCAGGCGGCATCCACCATCGCCCGCTCCAGCCGCCGGCGCGGCGCGAAGATCCCCGGCGTATCGACAAAAACTATCTGACAGTCGCCGTCGAGCCCGATGCCCCGGATCTGCGCCCGCGTCGTTTGCACCTTGTGGGTCACGATCGAGACCTTGCTGCCCACCAGCCGGTTCAGCAATGTCGACTTGCCGGCATTTGGCGGGCCCGCCAAGGCCACCACGCCGCACCGTGTGTCTTTACCCGCCATCGCCCTGTCCGGCGACTTGGCGCAACATGGCGGCTGCCGCCCTTTGCTCTGCCACCCGCTTCGAACGGCCTTCGGCCTGCACACTTGGCCGCGCCTCTACTTCGACCCGCACGGTAAACTCGGGTTTATGGGACGGGCCCTTGCGCGCCACGACCTCGTATCGGGGCAAGCCGAGCCCGCGGTCCTGTACCCATTCCTGCAGCGCGGTCTTGGCGTCCTGGGGTGGGACGGCCGTCTCGTTCATCAGCTCGGTCCAATGCTCGACCACGAATTGTGCCGCCGGTTCCAGGCCGCCATCCATGTAGAGCGCCGCGATGACGGCTTCGACGGCATCCGCGAGGATCGACGCGCTGGCTCGCGTGCCCGCCCCCGCCTCCCCTTTCGACATCCGCAGATAGCGGCCAAGCCCAATACGTTCGGCCACCAGCGTCGCCGTCTCACGCCGCACAAGAGCCGTATGCCGGCGCGCTATATCGCCTTCGTTTTCTTCTGGAAAATTTTGCAGCAGCATCTCGGCGACAACCAGGCCCAGGACCCGGTCGCCGAGGAACTCCAGCCGCTCATAGCTCTGCCGGTGCCGCGCATTGGCGGCGCTCGGATGGGTCAGCGCCTCGACCAACAGGCCCGGGCAGCTGAAATCATGTCGGAGATCCGCCGCCAGGGCTTTCAGCGAGGCTTCGGTCTCCACCCCGGCTACCGAACCGCATCGAACAGGCGAGAGAACCGGGTCGCCGTCGGCCAGCGCCAGAACTCCAGCAGCCCCGCGGTTCCGTCGGTCGAGAAGAACAGAAATTCCGCCGGGCCAACGAAATTCTCCAATGGCACCGTCCAGCCGGTCCGGCTGTCGGCTGAATTATCGCGGTTATCGCCCATCGCGAAATACTCCCCCGGCGGCACGATGAACACCCGCGTATTGTCGGACGATCCGGTATCGCCGGCCACCTCGATGATCGGATGAACGGCACCGTTCGGCAAAGTTTCCAGATATCGCGGCACGAAATTCTTCACCCCGGGCCGCGGTTCGTAGAGAAAGTCGTCGATCCGCTCCCGCTTCACCGCCTCGCCATTGATCTGCAAGATACCGCCCACAACTTGGATCCGGTCGCCGGGCAAGCCGATGATCCGCTTGATAAAAGTCTCCTCATTGCTCGGTGGCTTGCGGAACACCGCGACATCGCCGCGCTCCGGCGCCCTGGATAATATCCGGCCCTTGAACAAGGGCGGCCGCAGGGGCAACGAGTAGCGGCTGTAGCCGTAGGAAAATTTCGATACGAACAAATAGTCGCCGATCAGCAGCGTCGGCACCATGGACCCTGATGGAATGTTGAATGGCTCATAGGCCACGGTCCGTACCACCAGTGCGATCAGGACGGCATAGACCAATGTCCTGAAAGTCTCGGCCCATCCGCCGGTTTGCTGCTTCTTTTTCATCAATGTATCCGGCTTGGTCACGATTTCGAATTCCCCATCAAGAGACGGTCCTTTCAATTAAACGATCTTCGGGGACCGCGGAGATTAACACGATCGCCTGCGCCATGGGCGGATCATCGGTTAGCGAGACATCCACCTGCACCACCATGCCCGCCGGCACCATAGCGGCCAAATGCTTGGCCGCGTTGCCCGTAAGCACCATTGTCGGCTTGCCGGAGGGCAGATTTGCCACCCCCAGGTCACGCCAGTAGATCCCCCGGCGGAAACCGGTTCCCAACGCCTTGGAGCACGCCTCTTTGGCGGCAAAACGCCGCGCATAGCTTTCCGCGCGGTTGCGCCGCCGGTCCGATTTGCGCCGCTCCTCTTCGGTAAAGCAGCGCTGCGTGAAACGCTCGCCGAACCGCTCAAGCGTCCGCGCCACCCGCCGAATATCGACGATATCGCTGCCAAGCCCAAGAATCATCAGCTGTCCGGGCTCTTCGGCGCCAGGCCGTGACCGGGATCCCACCGTCGAGACAGATCTACTTCATTACGCAAATGGGGTCTCCCGCTCCTCGCCAGCGCTGACATAGGCCAGAATTGGCCACCATACAGCGAGGGTCAAGGGGGTTGCCTTCTACTGGCGGACACGGCTGACCGAAACCACCGCCGGTGCGGCCCGTAGCGCGGCGACGATGGTGCTCAAATGTTTGGCGTCCCGGACCTCCACATCCACCATCATGTCGAAAAAGTCCACGGTCCGATTGGTAAATTTCAGATTAGAGATATTGCCGTCATGCTTGGCGATCACCGAAGCGAGATCTCCCAGGCTTCCCGGCTCGTTGATCAGCACCGCCAGCAGCCGGCTCACCAGCTTGCTGTCCTGGCCGTCAACGACATCCCAGGCCACGTCGAGCCAACGTTCCGGGCTGTCGGAGAAATTCGCCAGCGTATCGCAATCGATGGTGTGAATTGTAACCCCTTTGCCGGTCGATACGATGCCCACGATTCGATCCCCGGGCAGCGGATAGCAGCATTTTGCCAAATGCAGCGCCATCCCTGGTATCAGCCCGCGAATTGGCACCGCATGTTCGCCTGCCTTGCCCCGGGGCCGCCGCCGGCCGAGACCGAGACTGGGTAGCCGCCGTTTGGTTTCCGGATAGACCTGTTCGATGACCTCCCGCGCCGTAATCAAGCCCTCGCCCACATGCGCATAGAGATCTTCAACCCGATCGCAATGTAAGGCTTTCAGCACTTTTTGCAGGCCCGCCTCGGTCAGCTCGCGCTTTTCCTTCTGCGCGGCCTTGGCCACGATATCCCGGCCCAGACTGACATATTGCTCCTGCTGTTCGCGGTGAACGAAGCGCCGGATACGCGATCGTGCCTTGCCGGTGACAACCATCTGTTCCCATTCGGGCGATGGCGTCTGTTTCGACGATGTCAGGATCTCGACCTGGTCGCCATTCTGCAGCGCCACGCGCAGCGGCACCATGCGTCCATTGACCTTGGCGCCGACGCAATGATCTCCGATCTCCGAATGGACCGCATAGGCAAAATCGATCGGCGTCGCCCCCTGCGGCAACGCATAGACATCGCCCTTCGGCGAAAAGCAAAACACCTGATCGTGGAACATCTCGAGCTTGGTATGTTCGAGAAATTCCTCCGGTCCCGCCGCGCTCTCCAGGATATCCAGCAATTCTTGCAGCCACCGGTACTGCCGGCCGTCGGTCGGATGTGGGGACCCGTCCTTATATTGCCAATGCGCCGCCACCCCGCGTTCGGCCACGTCGTGCATCTCGCGGGTGAGAATCTGTATCTCGATGCGCTGGCCCTCGGGGCCGACGACCCCGGTATGCAAGGACCGGTAGCCATTTGGCTTTGGCGTCGAGATATAATCCTTGAAACGCCCGGGAACCAGCGGATAGCGGCTGTGAACGACCCCTAACGCCTGATAGCTGTCGGCGACCGTACCGACCACCGCCCGGAACGCCATGATATCGGACAGCGCCTCGAACCCCACCTGCCGATGCTGCATCTTGCGCCAGATCGAATAGGGTGTTTTCTCGCGCCCTGACAGATCCGCCTTGACACCGCCTTCGGCCAGCGTCGCCTTCAATTCATCCAGAATCCGCCCGATCAGGCTTTCGCCGCCCTTTTCCCGCAGGAATCCCAACCGCTTGATTACCGAATCCCGCGCTTCCGGATTAAGCTCCTGGAACGACAGATCCTGCAATTCATCCTTGATGTCGTTCATGCCGATACGCTCGGCAAGGGGCGCATAGATGTCCATGGTTTCCCGGGCGATCCGGCGCCTTTTGTCGACCGAGCCGATAAACGACAACGTCCGCATATTGTGCAGCCGGTCCGCCAATTTGACCAGCAAGACACGGATATCCCGGCTCATCGCCAGCACCAGCTTGCGGAAATTCTCCGCCTGCTTGGCCTGATCCGATTGCAGCTCCAGCTGCGACAGCTTGGTCACCCCATCGACCAGCTGGGCCACTTCCTCGCCAAACGAATGGCTTAGCTCGTCGAAGGTAACCTTTGTGTCTTCCAGCGTATCATGCAGCAAGGCTGTCACGATGGACGCGCCGTCCAGCCGATAACGCGTCAGGATGCCGGCAACTTCCAAGGGATGGGAAAAATAGGGATCGCCCGAGGCTCTCGTCTGTGACCCATGGGCCTGCATGGAGAAAACATAGGCACGGTTCAGCGCGTCTTCATCCACGCTTGGATCGTAATTCTTGACCCGCTCGACCAGCTCAAACTGGCGGATCATGCCAGCCTATTGTCAGCACCCGCGGTCACCCGCCGCCGTCCCAAAGCACGCTGGCCACAACCCAGGGTTGTATTTTTCTGCCCGGTGGCCGGCGCCGGCCACCGATCAGCCTTGTTCCGGCCCCTGTGGCGCTTCCGCTTCAGGCGCATCCACTTCACTCACGGCCGGCGCTTCGTCATTCACGACGCCGGGCACATCTTGCTCTGATTGCAACAATTCAAGCACGTCATCATCATCCTCGGGATGATCGAAGTCCACATGCTTCTGCATGCTCTGAACCAGCGAATGTTGCAAAGCATCGGCGGCAACGGTCTCCTCCGCGATCTCTCGCAGGGCGACCACGGGATCCTTGTCGTTATCCCGCTCTACCGTCAGCGGCGCGCCGGAGGCAATTTCCCGCGCCCGATGCGCTGCCAGCATCACCAGATCAAACCTATTCGGAACCTTATCGATACAATCTTCGACTGTTACGCGCGCCATTCAGCCCAACTCCAAGCAATAATAAGCCCTTATATATGGTGGAACCCAGCCGCTGCCAAGGTTCAAGAGGGTTGCACCCCAACCGCCGCCTCGCCGGCAATCTCACTCAATGCCTCTACCACCTGGTCGGCAGACAGGTCATTGGCCAAATCCCTGGCCGTACAGCGATAAATCGGGTGCAGCCATTTTGGCGCCAGCGCCGCCAGCGGCCGCAGCACGAAGGCCCGTTCATGCATTCTCGGATGCGGCAGTAACGGTGCCGCCCCCGACACCCGCAGCACCGACCCATAGGCCAGCAGGTCCAGGTCGATTATTCTCGGCCCGTTAACCAGTCCCCGCACCCGCCCAAACCGCGCCTCGATACCCTGCAGCACGGCCAGCAGGGCTTCCGGCCCCAAACTGGTCTCCAGTTCGGCCACGCCATTGATAAACCAAGGCTGATCGGATTCCGGCACCGGCGCACTACGGTACCAGCTCGAGCGGTCAACGACCCTTATCCCGGCCGCCGATATCGCTTCAAGTGCCCCTTCGCAGGTCTGCCGTGGACTACCAAATCGAGTACTTGGTATATTGGCCCCAATCCCAAGTAGAATCACCCGGAGTTTCCCCTTTCGAGCTTCAACCAATCATCACTAGGCAGCGATGGACAACGACCCGCCGCGCCGTTAATTAGGACACCGTTATCGCTCACGCAACTGCCAGAACGGCGCCACGGCATCGCGTACAGAGCTAATTTTCGCGCCGGTAATATAAGGACGACTCGTAATGCCCAATTCCACGGAACGTATAGCCTTATTCATAGATGGCGCCAATCTTTACGCCGCTGCCAGATCCCTGGGCTTTGACATCGACTATAAGCGCCTCTTGGACCTGTTTGGCGAGCGCGGCAAGTTAATTCGCGCCTATTATTACACCGTTCTTATCGAGGATCAGGACTATTCGCCGATTCGCCCCCTCGTCGATTGGCTGGATTACAATGGTTATACCTTGATTACCAAGCCGGCAAAGGAATCTAGCGACCAAACCGGCCGCCGTCGTATCCGCAACAGCACCGACGTCGAACTGGCGATCGACATGCTGGAGTTGGCCCCTCATCTCGATCATATCCTGCTATTCTCCGGCGACGGCGGCTTCCGCCGGGCCGTCGAGGCGGTCCAGCGCCTGGGCGTTCGGGTTACCCTGGTCAGCACCACACGCTCCAATCCGCCAATGGCCGCCGACGAACTCCGCCGCCAGGCTGATGATTTTATCGAACTGCGGGACTTGGCCGATGACATCAAGCGCGCCCGCTCGGCCGCCCGGCCGGCCCCCGATTCTATACCCGTCCCGGTCGAAGAATATGACGACGACGATTACGACGACGATGAATATGATGAATTCGAAGACGGCGAGGAGCCCGAAGAGCAAGAAGAGCGAGAAGCAGAGCAGGAAGAGGCCGAGGCCGAGGCCGGCAGTTGAGCCTTTCGACGCCCCCAGCACTCAGGACATTGACGCCGCCGGCTAAGTTTTCGCCACCGGCGGCCAACTGCCCCCTCTGCCCGCGCCTTGCCGCCTTCCGCGACGAGAATCGGGCCCGCCTGCCGGCCCACTTCAACGCCCCGGTCCCCAGTTTTGGCGACCCGGACGCACCCTTCATCGTCGTCGGCCTCGCGCCCGGCCTCAACGGCGCCAACAAGACAGGGCGTCCCTTCACCGGCGATTATGCCGGCGATCTGCTTTACGCAACCCTGCGGAAATTCGGTTTTGCCAACGGCACCTATCGCTCTCGCCCCGATGACGGGCTAACCCTGGTCGGCTGCCGCATCGCCAACGCGGTCCGCTGCGTGCCGCCGCAAAACAAGCCCACCGGTCCCGAGGCCAGGACCTGCCGCCCGTTTCTCGTCGAGGAGCTAACCGCCGCCCCGGCCCCACGCGTGATTTTCGCCCTCGGCCAGGTCGCCCATGTGAACATCCTCTCGGCACTGGACTTGCGGCGGGCCGCCTATCGATTCGGCCACGCCGCCGTCCATCACTTGCCCGGCGGCCAGACCCTCATCGATAGTTATCACTGCTCCCGCTATAACACCAATACTGGCCGGCTAACGCAGGCCATGTTCCACGACGCCTTCGCCAGGGCCAAAGCGGCCGTCGACGCCCTGCCCGCCTGAGCCCCGAGCCTTGCGCGGTCTAAACCGACCGCCCCTTGATCTTGCGATAGGCAAACAACAGCACCAGCGTGCCCACAACCGCCAAGATCAGGCTGCCGATATTGAAGCCGTCGACGCCGCCAAAGCCGATAAGCGTGCCGATAAATCCGCCGATAATCGCCCCGGCAATACCAATACCCATCGTCACGAAGAGGCCGCCCGGATCCTTCCCCGGCATAATGAACTTCCCCAACGCCCCGGCCACCAAGCCCAATATGATCCACGATATTATGCCCATCAACTCCTCCTCCGGTTGGTTATTGTCCGCAACAAGAACATCCGTCTAGAACCATAACCTAACCGAAATCGAACCCCATCTCCGCCAAAACCTTCCGCCAGTCGTTGCCCGTCGGCGGACGGCACTTCTTGTTCATATCAAAGGTCCGGGAACCGGCCGTCGGCGCTCCACATGCCCGCCGCCACCGGCTGCGCCGCGCGGTGATTCGGTGACGCCGAGCTTCACTGTAACACTGGAGTTCCCCCTGGCTGCCATGACTTTGGTTCGCCGCCAGCGCGGACGGACTCCGCACACCGGCACCTCTCTGCCGGTCGCCATAATGTTGCTGGTAACTGGAGGCTTCGTCGGTCTGCACCGCTCGTATTTAAAAAGCCCAATAGGCTTGATCTATATTCCCCTATTTCTGCTTATTCTTTTCATCAATACCCTTCCGGCTGCTTCAGGCGTTGGGTCTCGCCATCTGCGTCATTTTCCCGCAGATCATCCTGTGGCTGCCTCGCATGGTCTACGGCTAGCCGCCCTCGAGATCGACCACCACCACCGCGACGCAGTTACCCGGTTCCACCCGGCCCGGCTGCCGCCGCGCATAGACCCGGCCGGAGCATTTGAAATGGGCCGCCACCGGCGCCCGTCCCGGGTCATCGAGGAAATGGACCAGCCCCGCCGCCTCCCCCTCTTCGACGACGGCGCCTTTTTCATGAAATGGCTCGAAGACACCTGCCGCCGGCGCATAGACATAACCCGCCGAACCGGGCACCCGCACCGCACGCGAGACCTGTCCCGCCGGCGGCGCGGCTGCCGCCCCGCCATCCATCACACCCAGATGAGCCAGTACATTGCGAACACCGCGCGACCCGATCTCGAGCGCATCGAGAGACACCCGCCCCCCCCGGCCAAGTTCGGTCCCAACGGTGATCAAACCGGCGCGCACCGCCGCCGAGGTCGACGTGCGGGGATCGCCAAGATTGTTCAACACTACCGTAAGGGGGGCACCGAACGCCGACACCGCGCCCATGTTCTTTTCCGTCAGCTCGGCATCCTCCACCGAGGGCTCGACGATTGCGCTCGGCAGAATATCCAGCGATGACCCTCCCGAATGCAGATCCAGGAACGCATCGGCCATGCCAAACAGCACATCATGCACATAATGCACGATCTGCTGCGTCATCGTCCCCAACGGGTCACCGGGAAAACAACGGTTAAAATTGAGCCCGTCCACCGGTGAGGTCCGTCGCCCGGCGATCACCGCTGGCGTGTTGATAGCCGGGATAATTATTAGCCGGCCTTGAATTTCGGCCGGGTCCAAGTCGCGGATCATCCGCCCCAGAATAATCGGGCCCTCATATTCATCGCCATGGTTGCCGCCTTCCAGCAACACCGTCGGCCCAGCTCCATTCTTGATGACCGCGATCGGAATCGGCATCACGCCCCAGGCATCGTTATGGGGTGAATGGGGCAAATTCAGTTTGCTAACCTGCTTGCCATTGCGGTCAAAATCGATGTCGGTGTTGATTATGGATGTTCTAGTCATAGTATCCGTATTTAGCGGCAAAACGGCGAAAGAGGGGCCCGCCAAGATCACGCCACATGACGGGCCCCGTCTTTGGGTTAGAAGGTCGGCAAATCGGCAAGCGGTTCGCCCAGCCACTTCTCATTCAGAGCGTCGAGAGAACCGTTCATTTTGCTGAAGAATATGAACGTATCGAGCCACCGCAACAGGTCGAATTCACCCTGCCGCACGCCCATGTGGGCTGGGCTCGTGCGGAATTTATAGACAGTCGAGAAGTCTTTGTCCGGATTTCTCTCACCCAAACTTATGGCCACGATATTGGCGGTACCCATCACGTCGACTTGGCCGGATATATAGGCCGCCGCTGTCGTCGCATCGTCCTCGAAGCGCACGATGTTACCCTCGGGATAAAGATCGGTAATCGAGATGTCTTGCGTGGTCCCGCGCGGCACCCCGATTTTCAGATCGCCAAGGTCCTTCACATCGGATACGGCAAGCTCCGCGGGCCCGAATAGGCCGATGAACAGCCCTGCATAGGGCGAACTGAACATGATTGACTTGGCTCGCTCCGGCGTCGCACCCATCACCGCGATAACGATATCGACCTTGTCAGTTATCAGGAACGGAATCCGGTTAATCCCGGTAATCTGCTGTAGTTCCAGCTCCACGCCGAGTTGTTCGGCAATCATACGCGCAAGATCGATATCCAATCCGGCCGGCTCTTGGTTCTCATCGACAAAGCCAAAGACGGGAACGTCGAGCGGCACGCCGATACGCACCACCCCCCTGTCCAGAATATCTTGCAGGTCCGCTTGTGCCGCACCCATCATCAGGCCGAAGGTAAGTGTCAAGAAAGTAACGAATTTTCCCAGAGTAGACATTTCACACCTCACTTTTTTTGTTAAACCTCACACCAGTACAGACCCCAAGAAGCTTTTCAGCTCCGGTGTCTTTGGCTCGTCAAGAACAGCGCGCGCCGGCCCTTGCTCCCAAATCTCCCCCTCATGCATGAACACCAACCGGTTGGCGACATTGCGCGCAAAACCCATTTCATGCGTCACCAAAATCATGGTCATGCCGTCCTCGGCCAGTTTGGCCAAAACCCGTAGAACCTCGCCGATCAGCTCGGGATCAAGAGCCGAAGTAATTTCGTCGAAAAGCATCAGCTTCGGCGACATTGCCAGCGATCGCGCTATGGCGACGCGCTGTTGTTGGCCGCCGGACAACATGTCGGGATAAGCGCCAAGTTTCTCTTCAAGCCCGACCTGAACCATCACCTTGCGGGCGATTTCTTTTGCCTCGGCAAGCGCCATCTTCTTCACCACGGTCAACCCCAACGTGATGTTGCGTTCAGCCGTCAGGTGAGGAAACAAGTTGAAGCTTTGAAAGACGATACCAACCTTCTGCCGCAGTTTACGCAGGTCTGTTTCCGGCGCGTTCACCTGCACATCGTCGAACCGGATGGTCCCCGACTGAACCGGTTCCAACCCGGTTATACAGCGCAGCAGCGTGCTTTTGCCCGAACCACTGCGGCCGATAACGGCAATGATCTCCCCCCGATCGACGTTCAGCGACACCCCACGCAGCACCTCCAGCTTATCGTAGGATTTGTGAACCTTTTCGATTTCAACGAGCGACACGAAGATTGCCCTCCAATTGCGCACTCAACCGCGTCAACACAAAACAAATGACGAAATAGGCGGCGGCGACGACCAGATACACCGTCATCGGTCGAAACGTCGCGGCGTTGATGATCTGGCCCGCGCGGGTCAGTTCGATGAAACCGATGATCGAGGCCAGCGAGGTATTCTTGACCAGATGCACCCAGAAGCCGATGGTCGGCGGCACACTGATCCTTACCGCCTGCGGAATGATGACGTAGCGCAACTGCTCCAACGTGCTCAGACCAATCGATGCCGAGGCCTCCCATTGGGTTTTTGGCACCGCATGCACACTGCCCCGCCATATTTCCCCAAGGAAGGCGCCGGCATAGAGCGAGAAGGCCACCACCGCGGCACTCCACGGCGAAACTTCATAGCCGAACACGGCCAGCCCGAAGAACACGATGAACAACTGCCCCAGCAGGGGCGTGCCCTGGATAACGTTGATGTAGATGATTGCCACGATCCTCGCCGGCGCCACCGGTAAGACCCGCAGCAACATAATGACGCCGCCGATTAAACCGCCGCCCAGGATCGACACGATCGTCAGCGCCACGGTCCAACGCGCCGCGAACATCAGATAGAAGAAATCGCTGGTCGCAAAATCTCGCACCCTATCCCCCTACCGCCGCACAAAGACAAGGTAATAGAAAGCCGCGAATAGGCCACGTAAGGACAGTGCCATAACCAGGTAGATAGCGGTAATAACCAGATAGACTTCGAGACTTCTGAATATCCTCGATTCAATAAACGCCCCCACATGAAACAGCTCGCTGACGGCGATCTGCGAAACAATACTGGTCGCGATCAGCAGCAGCACGAACTGGCTGGCAAGTGCCGGATAGATGACCTTCAAAGCCGGAAATAGAACCACATAACGAAACACATCTATCCGCGACATACCAAGCGACAAACCGGCTTCTGTTTGGCTCTTCGGGATCGCCTCGACCCCGGCGCGAATTATCTCGGTGGTATAGGCACCCAGGTTGATGGACAGTGTGATCAGCGCCGTCTGCATCGAGCCCAGCTTTATCCCCAGGCTCGGCAGCCCGAAAAACACAATGAACAGCTGCACCAGCAACGGTGTGTTGCGAATGACCTCCACATAGATCGAGACTATCCAGCGTAACTGGCGGAACTGACTGGTCTTCAT
>QIGO01000158.1 GCA_003230015.1 Alphaproteobacteria bacterium
AAACGCCAGATCGATCAAGGCCTGGCTTTGATACTCGGCGGAATGCTCCTTAGTATAGGTCTCGAGGATCCCACGCTTGGCCTCTCCGGCTTCCGGCAGCAACACATCATACTGAGCCTCCGGCCCATCCAGCAGCCAGGCGATAACCGAATCCTCGCCTTCGTAAATCGGCGCCGGCGCCCCTTCGCCACGCATCGCACGGTCCACCGCTTCGATGGCGAGTTTACCGGTATGGGCCGGCGCGAAGGCTTTCCAGGACGAAATTTCGCCTTTGCGCGACTGCCGCGTTGAAATCGTCGTGTGAACCGCCTGGTTAACGGCTTGATAGATAACCTCGACAGGTAGCCCCAGCAGGGTCCCCAACCCCGCCGCGACCGCCGGGCCCAGATGGGCGATATGGTCGATCTTGTGTTTGTGCAGGCAGATCGCCCGCACCAGGCTCACATGAATTTCATAGGCCGTCGCGATGGCGCGCAGCAGGTCATGGCCGTCGCGGTTGCATTGCTGGGCCACGGCCAGCAATGGCGGGATATTGTCGCCGGGATGGGAATAATCCGCCGCCAGGAATGTATCGTGGAAATCAAGCTCGCGCACCGCCGTGCCATTCGCCCATGCCGCCCATTCCGCATGGCAACGCTGCTCGCTCGGCACGCCGAACACGGTCGCCCCACCCGTGGCAGGGTGGGCCAGGGCCTGGGCGCGGGCTGTTGCGACAGGCTTCCGGTTCACCGCCGCCACGGCGACGGCGGCATTATCGATCAGCCGATTGATAATCATCTCGCCGGCCGCCGGCTCGACCGGTACCGGGTCCGCCGCTGTGACCGCGATCTTCCAAGCCAGCTGATCGGAGCGTCGAAGCCTGTCTTTCTCGCGGTAAACCGCGACGCGATGGCTCTTCATTTCAGACCAAATCTCGATGATAATGACCCATAGAGACGGCTTACCAAGGTTTTCGGCGAGGCGCGTGGGCTGTGGCGATGCGGTACATCGCGAAGCCCGCGCAACGCTGTCCGAAAGCCTTGGTAAGCCGCCGTTCCGGTCGCCAGCGATCTCTATGGGTCATTATCATCGAGATTTGGTCTTAGTCCGTAAGGGCTTGAGGTCTCTTCAATAATCGCCGCAGGAACATCGGTGCGCAGAAACCGATCACCGCCGCGCTCCACAGGCCGATCGCGATACCCGACGAAAACAGGAACCGCCAGTCGCCGCTTGAGATCACCATCGCCCGGCGCAGGCTATCCTCCATCTCGTTACCCAGCAGGATGCCGAGAATGATCGGCACCGCGGGCACGTCCAGTTTGCGCAGGAAGAAGCCCATGACGCCGAAGGCAATCATCAGCAACAGATCGAATGAACTGCCCGAGAGTGAAAAAATGCCCACGAAGGCGATCATGGTGACACCCGGCAACAGCACCCACGGCGGCACGCTCAACAGCAGCACGAATATCCGCACCATGGGCACATTGAGAATCAGCAGCACCACATTGGCGATGAGCAGTGCCGCGATAAGGCCCCAGACGACCTCCGGCCGTTCCTGGAACAGCAGCGGCCCCGGCGTGATGTTGAGCGTCACCAGCAGCGCCAGCAGCACCGCGGTCGTGCCCGACCCCGGCACACCCAGGGTCAGCATTGGCACCAGCGCCCCGCCGGCCGCCGCGTTGTTGCCCGCCTCGGGCGCGGCCACGCCGCGTGGGTCGCCATGGCCGAACTTGGAATTGTCGCGAACCATCGCTTTTTCGCCCATATACGCCAGGAAGCTGCCCAGGGAGGCGCCCGCCCCGGGTAGCACCCCGGCGACAAATCCGATCAGCGAGGCGCGCAGCATGGTGACGCCACTGCGCATAATATCGCGCACCGGAATCCTCAATTTTGCGATCTTAATGCCGATCGCCGATTCCCGGCCGTGGCTTTCGATGAAAACGAACACCTCCGTCACCGCGAACAGTCCGACAATGGCGACGAGAAAGTCGATACCGTCCATCAGATGCAAATTGCCGAAGGTAAACCGCGGCAGACCTGTCGAGTTATCCAGGCCGATCATCGAAATCCCGAGACCGAGGCAGGCGGCGATCGCGGCCTTCGCCTGGTTTTTCGACGACATGCCGCCTAACGTCGCAAAGGCCAGCAGGTAAAGCGCAAAATACTCCGCCGGGCCGAACAGGAAGGCGATCCGCGCCAGCACCGGTGCCAGTATGATCAGCCCGATTGTGGCCAGCATGGCGCCCACGAACGAGGCCACGCCCGAGAGCACCAGCGCATCGCCGGCCCGGCCGGCTTTCGCCATGGGATAGCCGTCCAGCGTCGTCATCAAGGCCGGTTCGTCGCCGGGAATATTGAGTAATATCGACGAGATCCGGCCGCCATACATGGCGCCGTAATAGACACTGGTCATCAGCACCAGCGCCTCCGTCGCATTGAGGCCGAAGGAGAAGGACAGCGGAATGAGGATGGCCACGCCGTTGGTCGGGCCAAGCCCCGGCAGGGCGCCCACGACGGTGCCGATGATGCAGCCCGCGACGGCCAGCATAAGGATCTTCGGCGTCAGCGCGACGGCAAAACCCTGGGCCAGAAATGCGAGGGTCTCCATGATCCCGACGCCTAGCCGAACCAGGCCCGGGGCCAGGCGAACAGCCCAAGGCCAAGCGCGAATTTGAACAGCAGGAACAACCCCACCGACAGGGCTAGACCCGTAATCAAGGCTGGAACGACACGCGGGCTGATCTGGTAGCTGATGAGCCCGGATGCGATGGCCGTGGGAATGAGAAACCCGCCTGGCCGCAGTGAATAGGCGTAACCCACGAGCACGGCCGCGGCGAACGCCACCTTACCGATGGACTGTACGCGCATCTGCTCCTCATCCGGGCGCAGCGCCACATACAGGCCGCACACGGCCAGTACCATCCCTAAAATGAAGGGGAATGTCTTCGGGCCAACGGGGTCGGCCAGAAAACTGGTTTGAATCTGTGTGGCGCTCGCGATAAACGCGAGCGCCACAACAACAATAAAGAGTCCGAAATATCGGTCGGATTTCACTGAATAACGCCGATCTCGCGCGACAATGCCTCAACCTCCAGGATGACGTCGGAGACATAGCTCTGGAAGTCGTCGCCAACCCGGTTGAACGGCGCCAGGCCGTTGGCCACCATCGCCTCTGCCCACTCATCGGACGCCCCGACTTTCGCCAGCGCATCGGACCAGCGGCGATAGGCCTCTTCGGAGATACCCTTGGGGACATAGAGGCCGCGCCAGTTCACCGCGACGACGTCGACGCCCTGTTCTTTTGCTGTCGGGATATCCTCGAAACCGGGAATCCGCTCATCGGTGAAGGATGCCAGCACCCGAATGTCCCCGGATTTGAGGAACCCGATGACTTCGGAGATATCGCCGGTCATGGCTTGCGTAAAGCCGCCGATGGTCTGCGTGATCGCGTCCGCGCCGCCGTCCAGGCCGATATATTTGACCGACCGGATATCGTCGAAACCGACGCGGCGTAAGGCCATCAGGACTTTGAGATGGTCGAACCCACCCACCGCCGAGCCACCGGCGAAGGTCACTGAAGTAGGATCGGCCTTCACCGCGTCGAGCAGATCGGTCAGCGTCTGAAAGGGCGAATCCTTGCCCACGACAATGACCCCCGGGTCGGCGCCGATGGCGCCAAGGAAACGAACCTGATCGTAGGTCGCCCCGCCATAGGCATTCTGGGCCAGGCGTGTCGCTGTCGCCGAAGAGGCGGCCACGATCAAATTTTCGTCCGTATTGCGTTCATTGACCACATTGGCATAGGCCACGCCGCCGCCGCCGCCGGCCATATTGGTAACCTGGATCGGCTTGCTGACGACGCCGATATCGAACATGATTTTACCGATCGTCCGGCAGGTAAAGTCCCAGCCGCCGCCCGGGTTTGCCGGCGCGATGCACTCGGCGGTCTGGGCGCTACTGGTGGGTACGCCCAGACCGAATGCGGAAAAGGCCAGCGCCGCGGCACCGACTAACGCGCCGCGGCGCGTCAGGGAATATAAGTGAGTCACGATAGATCCTCCTTGAGTGAAATCGACGGCTGTTTTTGTTTTGCGGACGAACATGGCGATCATCATACCGCCACGCCGCCCAGATATAAGGTTTTAGTCCCATGCCGGGAGATATTAGCAGCCTAGCCAAAACACTAAACGCCTAAGCTGTCACCGACCTGTCATCCATGGAACTATCTCATCGGCCCACTAGCGCCGCGTTCCAGCGCTCGATCAGCCGCCGTCGTTTGGTTTGATCCAGATAGACCAGCAGCCCCGGTCCGACCCGGATCGGCCGCGCCCGTGCGCCCAGCCGCGCGCTCAACGAGCTGGACGTATTAGCCCCTTCGATATCCAGGCGGATCGCGTTCAGCCCGGCATCGTTGGCCAGGATGCTCTGCCCGTCCCGGGAAAGCAGGAAATCGAGGAACAACCCCCCCAGCCCTGGCGTCTTGGCGGCGCGGGGTATCAGGGCCACCCGGCTCATCACGATGGTGTAATCCTCCGGCTCGATGACCCCCAGATCGGGCCGCGTCCGCGCCATCCGTTCCGCGTAGGATCCCAGAATGTTATAGCCCAGCAGGAACCGCCCCGAGGCCACGCGGTCAATAATCGCCGCCGAGCTGGTATATAGCTTGACCCCCTGTTCCCCCATCAGCGACACCAGCCGCCAGATATCGGCCGAATGTTCCTGATCGCGCGCCAGGAACAGAAAACCCAGGCCGCTGCGCTCCACGTCGTAGGTGGCGATCTTGCCGAAAAAGGTGCTGCCGTCCTCCTCCAGATATTGCGCCAAGGCCGCCCGGGTCGCCGGCGCCGGCCGGTGCTCGAAAAACGGCTTATAATAGATGATCACCGCAGGTTCGTAGGTGATGCCGAAAGCAGCACTGCGCCAGACCGCCCAGCCCGGCAGCTGCCGCGCCTCGGCGGACTTCCACTGCGAGGCATAACCGTCATTGACCAGCTTGATCTGCAGATCGAGCGCTGAACTCAGGACCAGGTCCGCCGTTTCCCCCTGCTCGTCGGTCTCCTCGATCACCCGCTCGAACAGCGCGATGGACTGCAGGTCGTGATATTCCACCGCGATGCCCGGATATTGCGCCTGAAAGCCCTCGACGATGGGCCGCGCCGCGTCGATATCGGTTGTGCTATAGACCACCACCCGCCCGGTCTCCGCCGCCACAGCACCTCCCGGCGCCGGAAACTCATAGGATTGCGCCAACGCTGGCGTGACGAGCGCGAATGTCGCCATCGCGCTCAGGGCAAGGCTTTTCACCAGATCTATGAGCATGGCCACCATTATTGTGGTCTCGGTTTGTCGGCTCCAGGCTAGACCAACCCCGGCGCCTGGCACAACACCGCCTCACGCCTGGGCTTGCCGGCCTCCACAGGACCGCCCGATTGGCTTATGCTGGTCCCATGCGTCTCTTGATTGTCGAGGACAATGACGAGCTTGCGACCGCGCTTTCGCGGATCTTGCGTGCCGACGGTCATGTTGTGGACATCGCCACCGACGGCAGCGACGCCGACGCAGCTCTGGCCACCGAATTCTTTGACCTTGTGGTCCTCGATCTCGGTTTGCCCCTTATGGATGGGCTCGATGTCCTGCGCCGCCTGCGCGCCCGTTCTTCCGACACCATTGTCCTCGTGCTGACCGCGCGGGCGGACCTCGCTGACCGGGTCAAAGGGCTCGACCTCGGCGCCGACGACTACATCGCCAAACCTTTCGAGGTAGAGGAGTTGGAAGCCCGCATCAGGGCCCTGCTGCGCCGCCGTGCCGGTGCCAGGGGCTCGGCGGTCCGTCTTGGCAGCCTCGTCTTCGACGTCGCCGCCCGCAAGGTCCAAATCGGCGATCAGCAGGTGGAACTGCCAAAGCGTGAGCTGGATTTGCTCGAAGCGCTGCTTCTGCGTACCGGCCGGGTGGCGCCCAAGACCGAATTGTCGGAGGCCATATCCTCCATCGACGACGCCATCAGCGAGGGCGCCTTGGAGCTGTATATCAGCCGGCTGCGCAAGAAGGTCGAGCCGGCTGGCTTGCGCATCCGCACGCTTCGCGGTTTGGGTTATATGCTTGAGGCGGCATGACCACCGTCCCCCACTCGATCCGCCGCGGCCTGCTTATCTGGCTATTGGCCCCCCTGTTCGGGCTCAGCATTCTCTTGCTGGCCGAGAATTACTTCGAGACCCTGCGCCGCGCCAACGTCATTTTCGACCGCACCCTGGCCGGATCGGCGCTGGCCATTGCCGATCGCGTCGTTGTTGGCGAGAGTGGCGCCATCGAGGTCGACGTGCCCTATGTCGCCCTCGACATGCTGACGTCGTTGGGTGAGGACCGTGTATTTTACAAGGTCGCCTCGGCCGGCGATACCGTCACCGGCTATCAGGACCTGCCCTTACCCAAGCGCCAATTGTCCATGGGCGAGAATCCGGTATTTTTCGACGCCACATTCCGCGGCGTCTCCATCCGCGCCGCCGCCGTCATCGGCGCCGCCTCCGATGCCCGCCGGTCCATCGCCTTTACCGTCGTCGTTGCCGAAACCACCCAGGCGCGCGCGGCATTGGCGCGCGAGGCGCTTACCCGTTCCGCCTTACGCATTCTGGCCCTGATCTTCGTCGCCGCCCTTGTTGTTTGGTTCGGTGTCCGCCGCGGGCTTAGGCCTTTGGAGCGCCTGGTCGAAGCCGTCGGACGCCGCAGCCAGGACGACCTTCGCCCCATCGAGCACGAAACCCCCGTAGAGGTCGTCAGCCTCGTGCGGTCCATCAACGGCCTGATCGCGCGGCTCAGCGAAGCGCTGGCCACGCTCAAGCGGTTCACCGGCAACGCCGGGCATCAACTGCGCACGCCGCTGTCCATTATCCGCGCCAACATCGAACTCGCCCGCCGCTCCGCCGATCCCCAGGAATCCGCGCAGATGCTGGCCGCCGCCGACCGCGCCGCCCGCGATGCCGAGCGTTTGGTCGAGCAGTTCCTGCTCCTCGCCCGCGTCGAGGCGTCGCGCGCTCATGACGAACCGCTGCAACGCATCGACCTCAACGCCCTGGCCGAGGAAACCACCCGGGACCGCGCGCCCGCGGCGGTGAGGGCCGGGCTGGATCTGGCGTTCGAGGCCTGCCCCCAGCCCGCCCCCGTGCGCGCCAACCCGATCCTCATCCGCGAAATGCTGCTCAATATCCTCAACAACGCGATATTTCACGCCGCCCCTTGCGCCGCCATTGTGCGCGTTCGCCGCCGCGCCGGCATGGCGGTCATCGAAGTCGAGGACGATGGGCCCGGCATATCGGAGCCGGTCATTGGCATGGGTTTGCCGGGCGCCGATACGGCGGGTCGAACGGCGGAGAAATCGGGTCCGGGCCTCGGTATCGCCATCGCCACCGAGATTGCTGAGCGCTTTGGTGGCCAGCTTAAAATCGCACCGGGCAAGGGCGCTACCGGCACCAGAGTATCCGTCTCGCTGCCGCTCCTGGAATCTTCTGCTTAGCAAGGCGTTGACGATCTCCGGCACATCGGAGAGATTCAAGCCTCACTCTGGAGAATTCCCATGCTGTCTGAGTCATTCAAGGTTATCGACCCCAAATTCACTGAATATGTCATGGGCAATGTCCATGTCGAAAAACTCTACACCGGCTGCCGCTGGTCCGAGGGGCCGGTCTATTTCGGCGATGGCCGTTTCCTGCTGTGGAGCGACATTCCCAACAACCGCATCATGCGCTGGGACGAGACCGACGGCTCGGTAAGTGTCTTTCGTCAGCCGTCCATGAACAGCAACGGCCACACCCGCGACCGTCAGGGCCGCCTGGTCAGTTGCGAACATAGTGGCCGCCGCGTCACCCGCACCGAGCATGACGGCACCATTACCGTGCTCGCCGACAACTACCAGGGCAAACGCCTGAATTCCCCCAACGACGTGGTTGTGAAATCCGATGGCAGCGTCTGGTTCACCGACCCGCCTTACGGCATCATGTCCGAATATGAGGGCGACCAGGCCGAGAGCGAAATCGGCGCCAGTTATGTCTTTCGCATCGACGGCGGCAATGGCGAGTTGACAATCGTCGCCGACGATTTCGACAAGCCCAACGGCCTCGCTTTTTCCCCCGACGAAAGCATCCTCTATATCGCCGACACCGGCGCCTCCCACGACCCGGCGGGCCCCCGTCACATCCGCGCCTTGGCTGTTTCGGGCGATGGCGCGCATCTTTCCGACAACCGCCTTTTCGCCACCTGCGATGTTGGACTGTTCGACGGTTTCCGCTGCGACACCGACGGCAACATCTGGTCCAGTGCCGGCGACGGCGTCCACTGCTACCTGCCCGACGGCACCCTTGTGGGTAAGATCCTGGTGCCCGAAGTCGTCGCCAATGTCACTTTCGGCGGCGTCAAGAAGAACCGCCTCTTTATCTGCGGCACCACATCCCTCTATTCGGTCTACCTGAACCGGCGCGGCGCCTAACCGCCCGCAAGAAACGGAATGTGGTGCCGGCTGCATTGACCTAGGCTGCGCCGGGTCAGCCAGGAGCATCCGATGCAGCCGCAGATCAATAGGACCATGTCCCCCGTCGAGTGGGCGTTTCTCATGGCTCTCGCCCTCATGTGGGGCGGTTCTTTTTTCTTCATCGGGGTCGCGGTATCCGCGCTGCCGCCATTCACCATCGTCATGTTCAGGGTCGGCATCGCGGCCTTGGCTCTGAATGCCCTACTGCTCGTTACCGGCCGCCATTTGCCCCTCGACCGCGCCGCCTGGCGGGCCTTCCTGAGTATGGGATTCCTCAATAACCTTATCCCCTTCATCCTCATAACCTGGGGCCAGACCCATATTGCCAGCGGCCTGGCCTCCATACTCAACGCCACGACACCGCTTTTTGGCATCGTCGTCGCCCACTATTTCACCACCGACGAAAAGATGTCTCCGGGCCGCCTGACCGGCGTCTTGATCGGATTTATCGGCGTTGTAGCGATGGTCGGGCCCGCTGCCCTGGGTGGCCTGAGCGCCAATGTCCTCGCCCAGATCGCCGTCATTGGTGCGGCTGTCGCATATGCGGTCTCGGGTGTCTATGGGCGGCGTTTCAAGAGCATGGGGATAGCGCCGATTGTCACCGCCACCGGCATGCTGACCGCGTCCTCCCTGATGATAGTGCCCATTGCATTGTGGCTCGACCAGCCATGGTCGCTGCCGGCACCCGGCCCCAACGTCTGGGCCGCCATAACCGGCCTCGCCGTCATTTCCACGGCCATGGCCTACATCGTTTATTTTCGGCTGCTCTCCAGTGCCGGCGCCACCAATATTTTGTTGGTAACCTTTTTGGTGCCGGTGAGCGCCATCTTGCTCGGCGCCTTGGTCCTTGGCGAACGACTGGCGGCGGTTCATTTCTTCGGCATGGCCCTCATTGGCCTCGGCTTGGCGGCCATTGACGGCCGGCCGTGGCGTTCTTGGCAACGGTTTCGGGCCCCGACGAATCCGTGAATGGCGGTCAACCTGGGCCCGTTGCAATGGGCTGAGCTTGCCGTTACCATTTGTAGTACAATTACACGAAGCCGGCTGCTGCTAAGGTCGTGTTTCATGTGTAATTTCAGTTGCCTGGCGCCTGCCTGATAGAGCAGCGCCAAATCTTCCTGGGAGGAAATCAGATGAAAAGAACACTACTCATGAGTGCGGCGTCGCTGGCTTTGTTCGCCGGTCCGGCATTGGCACAAGAAGGCACCATTTCGACCGCGGTTGGCGGTTATAGTTTCGGTGAGGCGGCAAAGGAGGCCGAGGGCACAAAGAACTTTAGATCCGATGATGGCGTCCTGACCTTTGCCATTGTCACCCATACGGCGGGTAACGGCTTTTTTGACCCGACATATGTCGGCGCTCAGATCGCCGCCGACGCATTTGGTATCAAGCTGCTGAAACTTGGCTCTGAAGCGCCCGTCGACGATGTCGCGCGTGAATTGGAGATCCTCAATCAGATCATCCAGGATCCGACCCTGGACGGCTTGATCCTGACCACCCCGCAAGTCGGCGCCTATGACGATATCATCGCCAAGGCATTTGAGCTCGGCATCCCGGTCGCGACCACAAACAGCTTCGATCCGACCATTCTCAATCGCGACAAAATCAGTCACACCGGTCAAAACGGCCCAGCCGCGGCGGCCATCGGTGCCCGGGCCATGGTTGCCTGTGTCATTGAGTCAGGCGCATCGGGCGGCACGTTTTTGCTGCCCAACACCACCACCCTGGGCAATGTTGAGGTCAACAACCGCGCTCTCGGTGCATTTGAGGCCACCGTGACGTCGCTGGAGGCCGCCGGTCGGCTCGGAGATTTTGTTGTCGATGCCGGCCCGGAGAATATCGGTGTCGATATCGATCCCAATAACCCGTCGGGCTCTATCGTCAGTTTGATTGAGTCCCGCGGCGATGTCGTTGGCATCATGGGTTTCAACGGTTTTGTCACCCCGGCTATCGGCGACGCCGTCGCCCAGCTCGGTATTGGCGACAATGTCTGCTCCTATGGTTTCGACCTCGGTCCGGCCCAGAAGCAACACATCATTGACGGCAACCTTGACGGCGCCATTGGCCAGCAGCCGCTCTTGCAGGGATTCTGGCCGGTGGCTCAGCTCTACCTGCAAATCGACCGCGGTGTCGAAGCAGCCGATTTGGATACCAAGGTCCAGCTTGTCACCAGGGAAAATTTGGGCGCTGTCGGCACCCGCTTCGAGAACTAAGCGAACCCATAACAGGATGATCCCATTGGGAGCGTCGTGCGAACGAACATCGCACGGCGCTCTCTTTGCGATTCCCATCCTTCTCGACCCGAGGGTACACTTTCAGACATGGCCGATACCGGAGTAACGCGGTTGCCTGGAGCCCACGGAGGTCCCGGCGGCACACTCACAGGATTTATGCGCACGTGGGAGTTTGGTCTCCTGGTGTTCATGGCGGCCACCTATCTGGCCGGTGTCATGATCAACCCGAAATTCTTCGGTGACGCCACCGCTTTGTTCAGCATTCTTCGCGATGCCGCGCGTTTTGGTGTCATTGCCGTTGGCATGACTTTTGTCATCGTCAACAAGGACCTCGACCTGTCGGTCGGCTCCACCATGGGCCTCTCCGCCGCCATGTTCGCCCTCGCTTTCGACCGTGGTTTTTATGATCTCCAGGCTTGGCAGGCCGTGCTGGTCGCCGTCGCCTTTGGTACCGGCATCGGCCTTGTCAACGGCGTCCTCGTCACTTTTCTGCGCGTACCGGCCTTTATCGCCACGCTGACCATGCTGTTCATCGGCCGGGGTTTGATTCTCGGTCTCACCAGCGGCCGCAATGTGGCTTTTGATGCCGACAAGGTAGACGGCCCGTTATTCTTCCTCATCGGTCAAACCAACGCCTTGGGTTTCAACAACCAGATCATTATTCTCGCTTTGGTCGCGACTCTCGGCGGCATTGTCCTGGCGCGCACCCGCTGGGGGTATGAGACTTATGCGACGGGCGGCAATATCCAGGCCGCCGGCTATGCGGGTATCAACACCCATTGGGTGCGTATCCGCGCTTTCCTGTTCTCGTCCTGGGCCGCCACGCTTGCCGGCCTGATGCTCGCTTCCCAGGACACCGGCGCCACCAGCCAGGCCGGTGTTGGTGCTGAGTTGATCGTCATCGCCTCGGTCATCGTCGGCGGCGCCAGCATCCTCGGCGGCCGCGGCCGCGTCATCGGCTCGGTGCTTGGCGCCATCCTGCTGGTGCTCATCGACCGCGTGCTTCGCGAGGGTTTCCCCATCGCCCGGATCGTCAAGATCGGCGACCGGGAGATTGAGATCCTGTCCATGGCCCGCCTGCCGCCGGGCGCCGTGCCGGCATTCTTGGGCATGATTCTGGTCGCCGCGGTGTTGATCGAGCCCTGGATATTGCGGCGCAAATTGATCCAGCGCTTCGTCGCGCGCTTGCGCGGCCGGCCGATGCCCATGGTCGAGATCGAGTCGGTGGCCATTGAGTCGATGCAGACCACGGGTACGTCTCTCACGGCCACCGAATTCCATGCCCGTGGGATGACGAAACTTTTCACCTACCGCGAGAGCGCGGCGGTGGTTTTTGTCATTGTGTTATGGCTGATCGGCTTTTTCCTCAGGCCCGATTTTTGGGGCAATCTCGACAATAGTTTTAACCTGCTGCTTGCTTTTACCGAGATCGGCATCATGGCTGTCGGCATGGCCTATGTCCTCGGTAACGGCGATATCGACCTTTCTGTTGGTGCCGTGCTGGCATTGACCGGATCGACGGCCGCTTTCCTTATGAAGAAAGCCGACATGGCGCCCATGATAGCGGCTCTGCTGGCATTCTCGGTGGGCACCATGGCCGGCGTCATAAACGGCTTTCTCTCCACCAAGGCGAAATTACCCGCCTTTGTGGCGACTCTGGGTATGTTTTACATGGCCCGCGGTTTTGGCGCCTGGTTGTCTGGCGGCCGCCAGCTCAGCCAGTTTCCGCCCCAGTTCAACCTCATCGGCCGAAAATTTTACCAGGTTTTGGATTATTGGGGCATACCGCCCGCGCCTGACTCCGCCTTCTACGCACTTTCTCGCGCCGTCAGTACCCAGACCCTGATCTTGGCTGTCTTGGCGGTCGTCGCCGGTGTCGTTCTATGGCGCACCACCATCGGCTACATGGTCAAGGCGACGGGCGGCAACCGGCGCGCCGCCGAATATGCTGGCATCAATACCGACCGTGTGCGTTTTCTCAGCCTGGTCTTCGTTGCCATGTGTGCCTCGCTGGCGGGTCTTATCAATATCGCCTGGTTCCGCTCCTTTGGCCCCCAGGCCGGCGCGTTCCGTGAACTCGACGTCATTGCCTCGGTGATCATTGGCGGCGGCAGTATATTTGGCGGCTTTGGCTCGGTGTTCGGTGCTTTGGCTGGCGCCGCGGTGATAACCTTGCTGCGCGCCTTGTTATCCTTGCAGGTAATCACCAAGACCGGCTCATTCGTGATGCCGCAGACTTGGGTCAATGTCGCCATTGGCTTGGTCCTCATCTTTGCCGTGCTTGCGGACATCTGGTTCCGCCAGGAAAAAATCCATCGGCGGCTTCCATTTCGCCGGCGCGCCAAACACCCGACGGGAGGCGACACATGACCGATATGGCCGGCACCACGCCTGCGGTTGACATGCGTGAGATCAACAAGTCCTTTGGCGCCATTCAGGCCCTGCACAATGTTAATTTCCGGCTTATGCCGGGCGAAATCCTCGGGCTGGTAGGCGACAACTCGGCCGGCAAATCGACATTGGTGAAAATCCTTTCCGGCGCCTATCAGCGTGATTCCGGTCAAATTTTCGTCGCCGGCAAGGAGGTCCATTTCAAGAGCCCGCAGGAGTCCCGCGATATGGGCATCGAGATGATCTACCAGGACTTCGCCCTGTGCGGAAATCTCGATGTCGCCGCCAACATGTTTCTCGGCCGCTGGCCGCGCAAGGGCATCTTCATTGACCGCCGGCGCATGGAAGCGGATGCCGAGGCCGTCCTTGACCGTCTGAAGGTTAAGGTGAACTCCGTCCGCCAGCGTGTTGAAAGCCTGTCCGGTGGCCGCCAGCAGTCGGTGGCCATCGCCCGCGCCATCAGTTTCGACCCCAAGGTCATCATCCTCGACGAACCCACCGCGAACCTGTCCGTTATGGCGACCCAGCAGCTTCTCGATACAATGTTGGAACTCAAGAGCCAAGGCGTCGCGCAAGTCATTATCAGTCACCGTCTGCAGGATATCTTCGAGGTCGGCGACCGGGTCATGGTTCTCAAGCGCGGCGCTGCTGTTGGTGAACGCCTGGTTAAGGACAGTTCCCAAGACGAGGTGTTGCGCATCATCGTTCAGGGCGATGGCGCCGAGGAGGCACTGAGTGCTTGACCCTCTCTCTTCTGCCAGGATGTTTGACGCAGATCAGTGGCGGCATCATTCTATGGGTCTATGAACACAGTGTTGAATTTCGTTGGGAACTGTCGGTGGTGACCCGCTGCGGCACCAAGGGGAGGGGCAAATGCTGAAGCGCGGCTTCAAAGTAATGATGGCCGAGGCCAATGCTGTCATCGAAAGCGTATCGGTGCAGGATGCCGCCTATTTGTTGGACGACCCCGATGTTCTCTTCGTCGATGTGCGGGAGACGGTCGAGCGTGAAACCGATGGTTGTATTCCCGGCTCTATTCACGCCCCCCGCGGCATGCTGGAGTTCGCCGCCGACCCGGAATGCCCCGCATACAACCCCGCATTCACTCTTGACAGGCGGCTTTTGCTCTATTGCGGCACCGGCGGACGGTCTGTACTCGGGGCCAAAACATTGCTCGATATGGGATATCCTGAAGTCGCCTCCCTCGCCGGCGGTTACGCCGCATGGGTCGCGGCCAACAAGAAGCAACCCTGACCGCTCTAGCGGCCCCCGCCTTGCAGCCGCGCGCGCAGTTGATATTTCAGAATTTTGCCCAGCGCACTACGCGGCAATTGGTCGACGAAAAACACCTCGCGTGGATGTTTGAACCGGGCGAGGCGATCGTCGAATAACCGCAACACGGCCTCCTTATCGGGCACGGTGCCGGGCAACGGCTGTATGAAGGCGACCGGCACTTCGCCCCATCGGTTATCGGGTTGCCCGACGACAGCGGCAGCCGCGATGAACGAGGCTTCCCCAAGCACCAGCTCCAGCTCGGCGGGATAAATATTTTCACCGCCCGACACGATCACGTCGGTTTTGCGCTCGTCGAATACCAGATAGCCGTCCTCGTCGAAATGCCCCACATCGCCGGTATGAAACCAGCCGCCGCGAAGGGCAGCCGAAGTCGCCGCCTCGTTGCGCCAATATTCCCGCAACACGCTGGGTCCCCGCACCAGGATTTCCCCGGGCGTGCCGGCGCTGACATCGGCCCCGGCCTCGTCCACCACCCGCAATTCACAATGCAGGGCGGCCTTGCCCATCGTGCCGATCTTGCGCACCGCATCTTCCCGGCGCAGATAAGCCGCGATCGGGGCGGTCTCCGTCGAGCCATAGACTTGAATGGTCGGCACCCCGCGCTCGTGCAAGGTTTCCATGAGATGCAGCGGCACTACCGACGAGCCCGTCGTGACCATGCGCAGGCTCGAGATATCCGTCTCCGCCCAGCGTGGGTGATCGATAAGCGCCTGAATAGTGGCCGGCACCAGCACCGTCAGCGTCGGCCGCGCGGCGGCTAGCGCGTCGAGGCACAACCCCGGCTCGAACCGGCGGTGCAGGGTCACGCTCGCCCCGGCATGCAGGGCCGGGAGGGTCAGTATATTCAGCCCGCCCACATGAAACATCGGCAGCACCGTCAGCACATGGTCGGCACTGGTGAGATCGTGCATATGGCTGGCGTTGATGGCATTCCACAGCAGCGCGTCTTGCGTCAGCACCGCGCCCTTTGGATGCCCGGTTGTCCCTGACGTATAGACCATCAACAGCGGCGATGCCGGCTCCCCGCGGCCGGGTACGTCACCTTCCGGGCCACCCTCCCAACCCGGTTCCAGTTCCACCAGTACCGGCCGGCCCGCTTCTGCCATCGCCGCGATCCCCGCCTCGGCCCCGGCCCGGAACTCCGCCGTGCAGAGCAACAGCCGTGGCGCCGCATCGCCGAGAATATAGCGATGCTCCGCCGCCGCCAGCCGCCAGTTCAGGGGCAACACCATGGCACCGATCCGCGCCGCGGCGAACAGCAAGACCAACAGGTCGGGACAATTGGCGCCCAGGAACGCCACCCGGTCACCGGCACCCACACCATGCTTTGCTTGCAAACAGTAGGCGGCCCCGCGAATGCGCCGATAAAACGCGCCGTAACTGAGGGCATCCCCTTCGAAATGCAAGGCCGCCTTGTCTGGTGTGAAATCCGCGTGCCGGGCGATCCAGTGCGAAAGATCCATCAATCGTCGGTTTCGCCGCGCTCATACAGCGCCTGGCGCCCAATGCGGTCGAGGCAGATTTCAGCCGTCCAGGGCAGCATCAACGAGCCGCAGCGGCTGTCCCGGTAAATCCGTTCCAGCGCCAGGGTTTTCAGCATCGCCTGTCCCCCGCAGGTACGGATGGCCAGCTGGGCGATCTCGTTGGCATTCTCCATCACCGTATATTGGGCCGCATAGGCCCGCAGCATTTGATCCTTGCTCGGGTCCGGCCGGGCCTCGGAGATGGCTTGGAACCACAGGGTCTTGGTCTGCTCCAGCATGATCCGCATCTGCGCCACGGCGATCTGCTTGGTCGCGTACATGCGCCGTTTTATCGGTGGCGTCCCCGGCATCTCGCCGCGCAAATAGCGAATGGTAAAATCATAGGCCGCCTGCGCCTGGCCCATATAGGTCGGCGACAGGGTCATGAACATATGCGGCCAGCGTGTCGCCGCCTGATAATAGACCCCGCGCGGCATCAGCTGTGCGTCCTCGTCGACCCGCACATCCTCCAGCAGCAACGTGCGTGAAACCGTCGCCCGCATACCCAGCGGGTCCCAGTCCCCAACGACCTTGACGCCGGGCGCATTCGCCGGCACCGCGATATACATGGTATCGCGCACGCTCGGCGCCTCGCCGTCCTGGGTGCACAGAATGCCGTAATAGTCCGCGTTCCCGGCCAGCGAGGCGAAGATCTTCTTGCCGTTGATGGCCCAGCCACCGTCTACCTTGGCTGCCCGTGTACTGAAGGGTGCGGCACCCGCCGCGGCAGCCCCGCCTTCCGAAAAAGGCTGTGCATAAACCGCGCCCTCGTTGACGATCCGGCCATAATGCAGGGCCCGCCGCCTTTCGTGGTTGGCCCGCTGTTTTTCGCTCATTTCGAGATCGTCGCTCAGCGAGCCGCTCCACAAACAGGAGCATACATGCATATTCCAGGTCAGCGCCGTGGCCCCGCAATAGCGCCCGATCTCGGCCGCCGTCAGGGCGTAGGTCTTATAGTCGGCGCCGCCGCCGCCATGCTGCGCGGGCACACACAAGGCCAGCAAGCCGGCTTCATGCATATCCCGATAATTCTCGGTGGGAAACTGCGCTTCCCGGTCATATTCGGCCGCCCGGGGCGCGAATTTTTCTTGCCCCAGTTCCCTCGCCAGGGCCGCCAGTTCAGCTTGCCGGGCCGTCAGCCCAAAAGCGGCGGGCTCGAATAGCGGTGCGTCATCCATACTCATACCTCGGTAATATGGCCTCGCGCGGCGGCGCCGGGCATTCTGACCGCCAAGCGCCGCGGTCCACAAGTCCCGGCGAGCCGCACCCGAACCGGTCCGGCAAGGATGACGAACGGTTGGGGCGCTGCTATAATAGTGTGACAAATAGCGAATTCGCGTCGTTTGGCCTGAATACGCCACGGCCGCAAGGTCAACTTCAACCCCTGTTGCGGTTGTCCAATAACAAACCAAGGGAGTGAAATATGTTCAAGAAATTCGGGGTGCCGCTCGCAGCACTCGCTCTATCCGTCGCCCCGCTGGCGGCCATTGCCCAGGAAAAAGGGATTACCGTCGGTTTTCTGCCCGGCGTGGTCGATCCCTTCTATCAGGTCATGGAGGTGGGCGTGAACGCCGCGGCCGAAGATCTCGGCGTCAAGATTATTACTCAGATTCCCGCGACATGGGGTGTTGAGGTCCAGACACCGCTGCTCGACGCCATGATCGCCCGTGGCGATCTCGACTACATTGTCACCGCACCCACCGACAAGGAGCAGATGGTCGGCCCGTTGCAGTCGGCGATTGACGCCGGCATCAAGGTCATCACCGTCGATACGTTCCTCGGCGATGGCGACTACATCAACGGCCCGGTCACTTTCCCCATCAGCTATATCGGTTCTGACAATATCGAGGGCGGTCGGATATCTGGCCGCGGTCTGGCCAAGGCCATCGGTGGTATGGGCAAGGTCTACATCAACACGACCAACCCGAATGTGAGCTCGGTCGAGGGCCGCGCCATTGGCTTCAACGAGGTCATGGATAATGAATTCCCTGACATCGAAGTCATTGGCATGGACTTCAACCTCGACGACCAAAACACCGCCGTCCAACAGACCGCCGCGACCCTGGCCCGCGTGCCGGACCTGGCCGGCATATTTGGGACCAACGTGTTTAGCGCCAACGGTGCTGGCACCGCCGTCGTCAACGCCGGTCTCGGTGGTGAAGTTCAGGTTGTTGCGTATGACGCGACAAAATTTGCGATCGAACAGTTACGCGAAGGCGTGGTTAGCCTTGTATTGGCTCAGAAGCCGTTCGACATGGGTTATATGGCCATCCAGTTCGCCGTTGCCGACGCTGCTGGTGTGACCAGCCTGCCGCGCCGCGTCGAAACTGGGTTTGCTATTATCGACATCGATAACGTCGATGACCCGGAAGTATCGCGTTTCGTCTATCAGGTTCCCTGATAGGCCGACGGTATAGCTAAGCCGGGGGTGTTGTTCGCAACACCCCCGTTTCTTGTCCGGGAGGGGGTAATATGCCGGATCGAGGATCGAACGCCGTCATCGAGATGGGCGCCGACCGGCTAGCGGACATTTCGCCGCTGAAAAAGTCCGTTCTGTTGCTGAGTCGGTTGTGGGCTTGGGCTTTCCTCGGTTCGATGATTCTCTTTTTCATAGTTTCGGTAAAAATCACCAGCGACGGCGCCGTCAATTTTCTCACCGTCCGCAACTCTCAAAACATTCTGGTTGCCATCACGCCGGTACTGCTGCTGGGCTTGGGTCAGACCTTTGTCATTATCGGCAAGGGCATCGACCTTTCGGTTGGTTGGGTGATGAGCCTTACCTCGGTGCTTGCCGCCCTCGCCATTCGTGGCGCCTTCAACGCCGGCGTGCCGCTGTTTCCCTCGATCGTCCTCGGATTACTAGCTGCCGTCGCCGGCGGCGCTCTGGTCGGTTTTTTTAACGGCACGCTGGTCGCCAAGCTGAAGGTGCCAGCCTTCATCGCGACCTTGGGCAGTTCTTTCATCGTCCGTGGCGTGGCCCTCTTGATGGCGGAGAACACCACTGTCAGCGGTTTGCCTCGCGGGATACGCGACTATGGTAACAACGCGCTGTTCTATCTCATCCGCGGCGAGGGCGGCGGGCTCTTCTTCCTCGAGCGCCCGGAGGTTACCGGCGCCATGTTGCGTAATCTCGACCGCATTTTGCCCTACCCGGTCCTGCTCACGGCATTTGTCGTTGCCATCGCCATCTACGTCTTGCGGCGGACGAAATTCGGCCGCCACACCTATGCCATTGGCGGCAACGTCGAAGCCGCGCTGCGCACCGGCATTCCCGTCGACCGCCATATCATCATGTTATACGTGATGTCGGGATCGACGGCGGGCATTGCCGGGTTCTTGTCGACATTGCGTTTTTCTGCGGGATCGGCGGTTATCGGTGACCCGTTGTTATTGTCGTCCATTGCCGCTGTTATCATCGGTGGCGTCAGCTTGTTTGGCGGCGCCGGAACCGTGGTCGGCACGGTGATCGGCGCCCTCATCGTGGCCGTGCTGACGACCGGGCTGGTGATGTTGAATGTGCAGCCTTTTTGGCAATTCATTGTCGTCGGCACCGTTGTCATCCTCGCCGTCATCATCGACCAGTCGCGCGACCTCATCGTCGGCCGCGCGCAATCGGAATGAGGGGGTAGGCATGGACCCGATCCTATCCATCAGGGGCATGGTCAAGCGGTTTGGCGGCCTCACCGCCGTCAGTTCCGTCGACCTGGACATCTATCCGGGCGAGGTTGTGGCCTTGCTCGGCGACAATGGGGCCGGCAAATCCACCCTCATCAAGTGCGTGTCCGGCGTCTATCATGCCGACGCGGGCACCATCGAATTTCAGGGCCAGCGGGTTAATTTCTCCCGCCCCATCGACGCCAGGCGACAGGGCATCGAAACCATCTACCAGGATTTGTCCCTCGCCAACAATCTCGACGTCGGCGCCAACATCTTCCTTGGGCGTGAAGTTCAGAAGCGCGTACTCGGCGGCCTGTTCAAGCCCCTCAACGAGCAATATATGCTCGATCAGGCCAAGGCCGCCCTCGACGCCCTGGAAATCCATTTTCCCGATTTGACCCAGCCCATAGAAAGCCTCTCCGGCGGTCAGCGCCAAGCCGTCGCCATCGCCCGGGCGGTCTATTGGGACGCCAAGCTGATGATCATGGACGAGCCGACAAACAATCTCGGTGTGCCCGAGCAACGCAAAGTGCTCGAACTTATAGGCAAGCTGCGTCAAGAGGGCGTGCCCGTCATCCTCATCAGCCACACTTTGCCCGATGTGTTTGCCGTCTCCGACCGCCTCATTGTCATGCACCGGGGCCGCAAGGTGACGGAGAAGAAGACCGCCGACACCGACACCCAGGAAGTCGTCCAATACATGGTCGGCGCCCTCGACGACACCCGCGAACAACTGCCGAATTAGTAGATTGGAAAGTCGGAAAATCTGTGTGTGGCCGGTCGGCGCGCCTACATTTTCACCACCGATAGCCGGCCAGGCCTGGCCACGGCAACCTTTGCCGCCCGGCTTTTTTCGATGTATTCGGCGATCCGCTTGATTGAGCTGAAATTCTCGACCTCAAGGTCATCCAACGCCGGCGACACGCCGAACCGGTCCTCCAGACAAAACAGCAGGTCAATGAACATCGCTGAATCGAGCGTCCCGCTGTCGATCAAATTTGTGTCGCAAGATGAGACTTCAACCGCCAGATCGCTTTTGAACATGGCGCGCAACTCATCGTACAACTTGTGGCCTCTCATATATCTTAGACCTCTAGCCACCGCCGGCCGCTACGACACGGCGGCCGACCTCCTGGGTGTGGTAAGACGACCGCGGTTTGCCTCTTCACGCTCGAAATGCTCGCGTATCGCGACTCTATCGATCTTGCCATTGGCATTGCGCGGTAGTTGCTCAAAGGCTGTGAGCCGTGTTGGCACCATATATCTGGGCAGCAGCGTCCCCAATCTCTGCTTGACGACTATTGGCGTCGCCTCGACACCGGGCTTTGATACAAAGGCACAACAGATCCGCGCTCCTTCAAAGTCGGTTCCGGCGACCGCGGCGATGACGCCTTCGCCAACTTCATCGACTTGATCCAGCGCGACTTCTATCTCGCCGAGTTCTATGCGGTGGCCGCGGCTCTTAATCTGTGAGTCCGCCCGGCCAACGAACCGCACAAGGCCGTCTTCGCCCATTATCCCCAGATCGCCGGTCTTGTAGAGGCGCTCTCCGCCATGCTCCAGGAAGACCGCGGCAGTGTTCTCTTCGTCGCGCCAGTAACCATGGGTGACGCCGATACCACCGATATACAACTCCCCCGTCTCGCCCACGCTAGTGGGTTTCATCTGCTCATCCATCACCAATAGCTTTTCGCCCGCGCAAGGCGCGCCGATCGGCACTTCATCGCCGGTTTCGGGTATGCGCGGCACGGTAAAATAACTACTGGCAATTGTCGCTTCGGTTGGCCCGTAGAGATTTGTGAATGCCGCATCTGGCAAGCGCTTCATCCAATACTGCAATGCATTGATTGGGAATACTTCGCCACACCAGATCAGCCGCTTAAGGTCATGCAGGATTTGGCCGCTCAGGGCATCGAATTTCGCCACATAGGCAAGCGCCGACGGCACGGAGAACCACTGCGTCAGCCTTTGCTCAACGATGAACGCGGGCAGCTTCTGCGGAAATATATTCACCTGTCTCGGGGTGAGGCTGAGATACGCGCCGGCGGCAAATGTGCCGAATAGGTCGAATGTCGACAGGTCGAAATGCAGCGGCGAATGGCCCGACGTGCGATCCGTCTCGTTCAGGCCGAAATACCCGCAGGCCCACTCGACGAAATTGATCACGTTGGCGTGGCCCACAACCACGCCCTTGGGCATACCGGTGGATCCGGAAGTAAACAGGATATGCGCCGGGTCGTCACCGCGCGTCACCCAATCCACTGCGGCGGTGCTTTGCGCCTGCACATCGCACAATCGGTAACGCGGCGTCAGTGCGCCGTCCGGCGCCCCATCCTTGTCCAGCCAGATCAGCCCGCAATCGCCGCCAGGCTCACTCAACAGCGCGCGCGCCCCGCCGGCCGCCAGCACATAGCGGCATTCGGCGGAATCGAGGATGCGTTTGACCCGCGAGGCAGGGCTGTCCGGGTCGATGGGTACATAGACGCAACTGGCCTTCAATACGCCAACAATGCCCACGACCGCCATCGGAGATTTGGGCACCAACACGCCAACCCGGTCGCCCGGTTGGCAGCCGCCGTCCAGCAGCACGCGCGCAAGCTGGTTCGACCGCGCCTCCAACGAACCATAGGTCAGCACATCCCCGCCCAGCCCGACCGCCGGGCGCTCGGGGCGCCGCTCCGCCTGTTTTGCGACCAGGGCTTGCAGAACCGGCACCCGGGTCACGCGACGAGCTTCCTTGCCCCTTGAAACACGGTTCCGATATGGCCGAGTTCCAGCTCATTAGCCGGGATATCCAAGATGAATGTCCCATAGCCGACCTCGACATAACGAGTAAGCTCCGCCGAAACTGTTTCATAGTCGCCCACCAGATACGGACAGAATGTTTTGTAGTTCTTGAAAGGCTCCAGCCAGTACGGGTGATCGGGCGTCGCGTCCCGCTCGGCCTGTTCGGATAGCGATTTGTGCCACACGGAATCGCTCTTCTTCATCGCCAGCATATGGGCGATCTCGCCCTTGCGGTCCGGCGGGAAGCGTTCATGGGCAACCTTCCACGCTTCCTGTGCGGTGGCGCGAACGATAATGCCAACCCGAATGCCGAAATCGCCTTCGCCCAACATTTCGGCGGAATACGCGCCCGCCGGCTTGGGATACTGCACGGCTACCGCGCCCAGCCGCTTGGCGGTCGCCAGCCCCGCTTCCGACGATCCCGACAGCAGGATACGCGGCATCAGATCGGGATCGAGCGCCGGCGTGAGTTTCAGTTTCTTGACGGTGTAATATTTGCCCTCAAAGGTCAATTCTTCCCCGGTTGAGGAGCGCCGCAGCAATTCCTTGATGATCTCCGTATATTCACCCAGGCGAACATAGCGGTCGTCATGGGGCGTAACATCGTCCAGCGCCTCCAGATCGCCCAGGAATCCACCCGCGATCATGTTCAAACAAATCCGCCGCCCATACAGATACCCGTAGGTCGCGACCATTTTTGCGGCCGTGTAGGGGTGCATGTAAACCGGCTGCACGGCGATCAGCGGGCACAGCCGGTCGGTGGCACGAAGCACGGCGCCCGCCGTCAGCCAGGGATCGGTCAGTCCATTGTCGGAGTAAACGAGTATCCCGGCACATCCCGCGGCTTCGCTCCAGCGTGAAACATTCGCGACACGTTTTTCGTAGTGCGAACGGTCCACGTCTTTCGACTGCGGTGTCGTCGCAAACACATCAAATCCCCGCACGGCATACCCCGTATTTTGCAATCGTTATCGACCGGCACAGACAGCGCCAGTACCACTTTAAGTCATAGCCATCGGGGCGCGTAACGCTCTTTCGACTAGCGCGGAATTATAACGGGTTGTTTGAACGAAAAACGCCCACGATAATATGGAACGCCATTGCCTTTAAGATGTTATCTCACGTTAAGACTGCCCCTATATTTAGGCCAATATCTCTCGCATATTGCTTGGCGGGGTGCAGCATTCCGTTATCGTCGCGGATCGTCGGTGCACGCACCGCGCCGCCGGCGCACGAAAAGACGATCCCATCGCGACCAACATCGAGGATTTCGCCGGGCCGCCCATTGCCGGCGCTGCGCACAGGTTCGGGCACAAAAAACGTCGCCGATCCAAACACCATTCTTGGCGCCCAGAATGTGTTTTTCATCGGCTGAAATGTCAGCGCACGGATCAGCCGGTCGATCTCATCAGCCTCCGCTTCAATCGGGAAGCGGCCGCCGAAGGGAACATCGCCTTTTGAGAAATACGAAGCAACAGATTGATCCTGTGCTGCCTGAACCAGGTTTTTGTCTATTAGACCTTGTAGGAGCGCGGGAAAAGATTGAACCCCGACCATCAGGCATTTGAGGATGAGCGACGCGGTCGTAGCACCAGGCCCAATCTCAAAGCCTTGCTGTAGCAAAATATCGCCGCGATCGATGCGCCCTTCCATGAGGTGCCAAGTGACGCCGTACTCACTCTCGCCATTGAGGATTGCCCAGGAACAGACATTCAGGCCGCCATATCGCGGCAACGGCCCGTTATGAAAATTGATCGCACCCCGCCTTGGAATGCTCAGTAACGCAGCACCAAGAATCTTGAAGCTGTTGATATTGAACACATAATCCGGTTCCGCCGCGGCAATGGCCTCAAGGCAGGTCGGATCGTTCACTTTCGTGAAGCCGAGCACCGGAATGTCGCTCTGCGCACAAACCGCACGCAGGCTATCGGCGCCGGCTTCTTCGGCGACATCGTGCAAGACCAACGCCAAGAAAATGTCTGCCGCTTTCAAAATCGTCCTAATTGCGGACAGAGCCATCGGGCCATTGCCGATGATGACGCAGTTGAGCATTGCGCTTAAGAGAAACTGTAGAAATTCTCGAACGCCATGAGGCGCTCTCCATCCAGACCGGTAAACATCGCGCGGCCGGACAAAAATGCGTCGGTAATATCTGCGTCTTCCGAGTGGAACAACATCCATGGCCCGGAATACAGAAAGCACTTATTACTCTTGTACATAGTTAACTCATCCGGCCGGATGGTGCCGCGCACAAGAACACCACCTTGTTTTTGTGCGTCGGCAATTGCCGCGCTCAGAACCTCGCCATAACACCCCTTGATCCCGCACAATTGTATCATGTCGCAGAAGCCGTTCGGCCTCTTGTTATACATGAACCAGCCGATCGGTCTTCCGTCGCTGTCGGCAACCTGTCGCGCACGCAAGGCGTTCGGCCCCGTCTTGATCTCGGCCATCTCCATTAACCATGCAAACGATTCGGCATCATAGGATGGGCGGATGGCAACACTCTGACGCGCCAGCGTGGCGAGCACGAATTCCGGGTCCAGTTCGGTGAGACTGAAGTCGCCCGCACTTTTGTTCGCCCACCGTTTAAGTATCGGGCGCCCCAGGATATCGCCCGCCTGGCACAGACGGCGCAGCATACCGGCCGCCCGAATCTCGCGATTGCCCAGGGTTTCAACGATGCGCAACAGCGCCTCGAAGGGCTTTAGGGGCCGCATCCACTCCAAACTGTAAAGTGGCAGCACGCGTCCCCCGGCACCCTCCCAAATCTTCTTGGAGGAATCCGTCGCCGTATCGGCAACGGAGATATCTTGCGGTCCTTTCATGAAGCGCCGCAGCAACATCAATGGAATCAACGGTGAGGTCGGTTGGTCGTATCCCGGATGCACGCAGTAATTGCTTGATACCGCCAAGGTCACCGGCTTCTGTCCCATCTGCATTTTTCTTGTGCAGACACCCAGAAAGCCGATCGCACGGCCTTTCGGATCCCGGCAGATCAGCGACGGATGGGCCGCATCATACAGTGGGTTGTCGAAATACATTTTGTTGAAATAGTCGATAATGCGATTCCGCGGTGTTGGCGCGGTACGCACCGCCCGTGCGAGCATCAAATCGACAATATCGGGAACGTCGTCACGGCTACATTCCAAGATATTCTGAAGTTGCATCGTCACACCGAATGCGCGGGACCGGAAACGCCTCGCCCACCTCAAGTGCTATCACGCCGAGGCGACATGCGGCTCAGTAAAGAAGATAGAATCACGATATTCTGGGGGGCGCACTATGCCATCAATAGTGTTAGGCGGTACAAATTTTGCGCCCAGCCAAGCCAGCCCGCCACGGACAACATCGAAATTCTCTCACACGGCACGAGGGTAGGCACATTTGACGGCACCCGCGAATAGGTGCCTAACTAGGCTTTTGTTAGGAGCCAGACTGTGTCCAGGATCGCGATCGGTGATAGTGCCCTTGTCGTCGCAATGGATCATGCCCGCACCCTCGGGGTTGTTCCGGGGCTTGAGGATGTCGGCGCGACCCTGGATCGTGTCCTTGCCGCCGGCGCCGACGGCATCATGACCAGTTATGGCGTCATCAAGCATTTCCATGGCCGCTTGATCGGCCGTGTACCGACATTCCTTCGCCTCGACGGCGGACCGTCCATCTACCGCGAGGATTGGTTGCAATACACCGAATGGAGCCTCCTGCACACGGTCGAGGACGCCCGGCGCTTAGGCGTCGATGGCGTCTGCCTCATGGGTTTTCTCGGCGGCGAGATCGAAATGCGGACCTACGAAATCGTCGCCCGCGTCGTCGGCGACTGCGCCAGCGACGGTTTGCCGGTGATGGTCGAGGCACTGCCCTGTCCCACCGACCGCATACCCGACCCGTCCGATCCCAAGGCCATTGCGGCGGCATCGCGCATCGCCTTTGAACTTGGCGCCGACATCGTCAAGACCTACTACACCGGCGACCCCGAGACCTTTCGCCATGTAACGGAAACATGCCCCTTGCCCGTATTGATTGCCGGCGGCGTGCGCATGGATACCACGCAGGCTGCTCTCGAGGTCGTGCATGGTGCCATCGCCGGCGGTGGCAAGGGCGTCGTATTTGGCCGCAACATCTGGCAGGACGACGACCCCGCCGCCGTCGTCCGCGCCATGCGTGCCATCATTCATGACGGCGCCTCGGTAGCCGACGCCATGACCATTGGCCGCTCTGGCTGACGTGCCATGCCCGCCGATGCTCCGCTGTTGGTTGGCATCGATGTCGGCACCAGCCGCATCCGCTCCCTGATCTTCGACATTGCCGGCGCGGTCCTTGCCCAGGCCGCCACCCCGACACCCGTCACCGCCCTCGACCAGGGCGGGTCCGAGCATGACCCCGAGGCATTATGGCAAGCGGTCACCCGCACCTTGGCCGAGGCCTTGGCGGACCTCCCCGCCGGCGCCCCCATCGCCGGCATCGCGGTCGCCAGTGTCGGCGAGTCCGGTGTGCCCTTGGATGACCGCGGCGAACCGGTCCATCGCGTCATCGCCTGGTACGACCGCCGCAGCGAACCCCAAGCGGCCTGGTTTGCGCGCACCGCCGGCCGCCGGCGCATCTTCGCCACCACCGGTCTTGCCATCGACCCAACCTGCGGATTGTTCAAACTCTTATGGCTCAAGGACAACGCGCCCGAGGCTTTCGCGCGGACCGCGACATGGCTCAACATTGCCGACTGGATCGCTTTCCGGTTATGCGGTGTGCCAGCGACCGATTTCAGCTTGGCGTCACGCACCTTGGCCCTCGACCTGGCGCGGCGCCAATGGTCCGAGGACTTGCTGGCGCTGGCGCATATCGACCCTGCCATCTTCCCACCGCTACGGGTCAGCGGCACCGCCCTCGGCCCGGTACGCGACGAAATTGCCGATCTCGTCGGTTTGCCCAAAGGCGTCATTGTCGGCGTTGGCGGCCACGACCACATCTGCGGCGCCCTCGCCGAGGGCGTCATCCGTCCCGGTATGTTGCTCGATTCCATGGGCACTGCCGAGGCTCTGCTCCGGCCAACGAATCAACCACGCTTCGACCCGGCGACTGAGGAACTGGGTTACCTTCAGGGCGCCATCACCGCCGACACCGGCTACTTGGGCGGTGGCGTCTACAGCTCGGGCGGCGCTGTCGAATGGTTCCGCCGGACCATGGCCGGCGATACCCCCCACGCGGCCTTGATCGCCGAGGCCGGCCGGGTGCCGCCGGGTGCCCACGGCAGCCTGTTTCTTCCCCATCTTCGATTTGCTGCGTCGGCGGCCTCGGAAAATCCGGCCCGCGGCGCCTTTCTCGGCCTCCGCGCCGACACCGACCGCGGCCATTTATTCCGCGCCTTGCTGGAGGGCCTGGCGCTGGAAGCCCGCCTGGTCGTCGAGGCCATGGCCGCACTGCCAGGCTTGCCGCCGTTGCAGGAGATCAGAGTCACCGGCGGCAACACCCGGAACGCGCTGCTGCTGGCCATCAAGGCCGCCACATTCGGCCAGCCTCTTTATGTTTCGCAAGTCCGCGAAAGCACCAGCCTCGGCGCCGCCATTTATGGCGGCCTCGCGGCCGGCGTCTATCGGGACGTCGACCATGCGCTCGAGCACACCAGCCGGCCCCTCAACATTGTCGAACCCGATTCCGCTTGGACCGACCACTACGCCGAGCTCTATGATCGGGTTTACAAAGACCTGGCCGGCACCCTGCGCGACGTAAACCGTCGGCTTCACGGCCTGGTGGTGAGGGTGCCGGCTTAGTGCTGCTATGCTGCCAGCGCTGGCGCGAACACTTCGCGCACGAAGGCATCGAAGGATCGCGCCGAATGGCCGGTCAGCCGCTCGACGGAATCGGTCGTGTAATCGCCCCAGCCATCGCTATAGGCCTGCGAATAATCTCGCAGGATCCCCGCCATCCAATCGCCCCAGCCCAGTTCTTGCACTGACGTAAAGACCGCCGCCGGCGGCACCGGTATGTAGGTAATGGTCCGGCCCAACACCGACGACAAGTTGGCTGCCGCATCGTGAAAAGTAATGCTATTCGGCCCGGTCAGTTCGATGGCCTGCCCGTTATGGTCATCCGAAATAACGCAAGCGGCGATACAGTCGGCAACATCCCGGATGTCGATAAGACCCATCTTGCCATCGCCCATCCCGAAATAGAAATTATCGCTCGTGGCGATGCTTTCCGCCGCCATGAACATAAGGGGCATAAACAGGTGTGGCCGCAGGATGACATAGTCCAGGCCGGACTTCATCAGTTCGCTATCGGTATGGGCGTGTTGGCGCGTATTGTCGGTCGGGCCATCTGCGGTTGCCTTGAGCGCGGAAAGCCGCACGATCTTTCGAACCCCGGCTGCCTTGGCCGCTTTTATGACGGTACTGGCCTGATCGGTCGCGATAGGATTGGGCGGTGTGATCAGGACGATGGTATCGACATCCGCGATCGCCGCATCGATCGAAGCCGGGTCTTCGAATGTGCCGAACACCGCTTCAGCGCCCGCCGCTTTAACCTGCGCCGCTTTTTCGTCGCTCCTGACCAACGCCCGCACGTTAAGGGTTGAATTTTCCGCCAGTTGTTTGACCAGCAGACTGCCGATATTCCCGGTCGATCCGGTCACCAGCACGTTCTTGGCGCTACTCATGTTTGGCATCCTTACTCTGACCAGACCGCAAGTTCATTTCCATTGGGGTCCGTGAAGTGGAACCTCTTCCCGCCTGGGAAGTCGTAGATCGGTTTTTTGATAACGCCGCCGGCATTATTAACCTCCTCCAGTTTTCGCTCTAGATCATTGGCATATAGGACCACGAGAATGCCTGGCGTCGATATTTCCGCGCCGTCGAGACCGTTGAAGCCGCCATCAATCCCGGCACCGGAGAAACTCACATAGTCGGGTCCCCAGTCAGTGAACTCCCATCCGAACACACGGCCATAGAAAGCCTTTGTTTCTGAAGTTTTGACCATCGGAAATTCTATGTAATTGATGCTGTTATTGGCGTGACTCACCGGACCCTCCTGCGCTTGGAAAGGGGCATTATCTCGCGCCAACAGACGCTAGCAAAGTTCCAATAATTGGAATAGTCTGCTATTATCGAAAGCACTATCCCATTGATGGAAATATCATGCGCGATCTGAACGCCATGGCCGTATTTGCTCAAGTGGCCCAATCGGGCAGCTTTTCCGCCGCTTCCAGGCATTTAGGGATGCCGCTCTCCACCGTCAGCCGCAAGGTTTCCGACTTGGAGGCCAGCTTGAAAGTGAAGCTTCTCGAGAGGTCCACCAGAAGTTTGCGTCTGACCGAGATTGGCGCCGTCTACCTCGATCACTGCCGCCAGGGCATGGCGGCCTTCAACACGGCCAATCTACTCGTCGAGGATCGGCAGGCCGAGGTCTCCGGGGTCCTGCGGATTTCCATTCCCCCCAGTCTTGCCGAGAGTTTTTTTGTCCCCATCATCGGCCTCTATCAATCGCGTTACCCGAAGGCCAAGGTCGCCGTCCTCATTACCGAGCGCATTGTCGACCGCATTGAGGATGGCGTGGACCTTTCTTTCCGCGCCGGCCCCATGGCCGATACCAGCCTCATCGCCCGCAAGCTTGTCCGCTATCGCCATGTGCTCGTAGCCGCGCCGGCATACCTTGCCGAACATGACGCACCTCGCTGCCCGTCCGACCTCACCAAACATCGCCTGATAGCTTTTAGTTTCTGGCGCCAGTCGAACAAGCGTTGGACCCTTTCCAACGGCAAGAAACAACAGACCGTGACCTTCGAGCCCCATGTCAGCTTCAATGACTACGCCGCCGTTCACCGCTCGGTAGTCTTGGGGCAGGGCCTTGCCGAGGTGCCCCATATCCTCTGCGGCGAATCCCTGAGCGACGGCGCGCTGGTTGAGGTGCTGCCGAAATGGCGCTTTCAGGACATCGATCTTCAGGCGGTGCATACCGGCACCAAAAACATGTCGCGGCTGGTACGACTCTTTCTCGATACCTGTTCAGAGCATATCGGCGCCTACAACAGCGCGGGCCGATAGGAACCGGGCTCCTTGGTCCATGCCTCAGACAAATCGCGCTTCAGGTTAGCCGGGACAGGATGAATTGCGCTCGTTTCTCCGGGCTTTCCCGGGGCAGTTCCACGACGTCATAACCCAGCTCTTCATAGATGCGGCGTATACCGTCACCGAAGCGCCGCGCCTCGTCATAGGTCATCGTCCGCTCGTCGTCATTCCGATAAATCTCTTTCCAGTCCGGCGTGACGAACACAATCTTTGCATAGCGGTAGCACCGTGCCGCTTGCTCTATATGGGCAATGTCTAGGTCGTACCATTTCCCGTAGCCGACAACATCGGCGACGCCCCGGTCGAAGAACACCGGCTCCTCATGTCCCCGCATCCGGCCGTACTCGAATAGGGCTCGGGATAACAGCAATTCAGTAAACAAGCGTGGGTCCTTCGCCGGCATGCCATGGCCATCGAAACTGCGCTGCTCCGCCAGGATTTGCCGTGCCGGCTCGTCGATGCAACCATGCCCGAGTTTTCGAAGCACATCCAGAACCGCCGATTTTCCACTACCGGGCGCACCGGTCAGGACAGTGAAATTCTGCAATTTCGTAATCTCTTCTGCACCGCGCCCGATAGGGCCCAGCCTGCTAGCGCGGAACGAACACCGCCGGCTCACCGACGCCAATATGATGAGACTCAGACCCGCTGACGCGTGCCACGCCATTCTGCCCAAAAAACACCCCCCGGTCAGCCTCGCCCAGCAAGCCTTGTCGGTAAGTCGCCAAGCTGGCCAGCGGCTCCTTACCCATACGCTCGCCCGTCCTTTGATCTGTCGTCGTTACCAGGCAGCGGTCGCAGGGCTTGACAAGATCGATGGCGATGGCGTTGTCGACAACCAGGCTGCGGCTCGCATCCTCGATATCGGCTTCTGTCCCCGCGACCACGATATTCGGCCTAAATCGCGCCATCGGCACCGCTACGCCACCCCGGCCTGTGATCACCTCATTCAGCCGTGCCAACGACGTCTCCGACGTCACCAGCAGCGGATAGCCATCGGAGAAGGCCGTGTGATCACCGGCTTGCGCGAAAGCCGGATTGCAGGCCCGCACCACATCCGGGGCGAAACGCACCAGATGCAGCTCGGCGCCGAGCAAGTCGGAGAAGAACGCGTCGGCCTCCGGGCCTTGCCGCAGCGCTTCCAGCTCGCTGCGCCAAATCTCGACGGTCATCCGTCCGCCGCCTTGATCCGGCGCCACCCTCACCGCGCCGCCCCCGTCAGCGGATAGCGCCAGCCCGTCCTCTCCCACCGCCACATCCACATGGCTCAGCCGCGGATACCCCCGCTGGCTGATAAAACGGCCATCGCCATCGACCACCATCCATTCGCGGTCGAATGCCAGGCCACGCGGTCCAATGGGCGACCGCTCCAGCGCCATACCCCGGCAACCCTTGACCGGATAGATGTTGAGCGCCGACACATGGGCGACCTCAAGCATGAGTAAGAATCCTTCCTGGCCGCGGCTTGCGCCGGGCCGTTCCTACCGAGAAACCAACTCCCTGGCCAACCCGGCAACGATTTGCGCCGCTTGCAGCACTTGGTCCCGCGTCACGTCCAAATGCGCCAGCGCCCGCAGCCGGTCCGGCTCCTGTGCTCCGATCCGCACGCCACGGGCCACCAACTCCTCGCTAAACGCCGCCGCCGCAAGCCCCGTCGCCGAAACGTCAAGAAAGGCGATGTTGGACTCTACCGTATCCGGCTCCACCGCGATCCCCGGCACACCCACCAGCTTCTCGGCGAACAACCGCATATTCCGATTATCCTCGGCCAGCCGTTCCACATGATGGTCCAGCGCGTAGAGACCGGCGGCGGCCAAGATGCCGGCTTGCCGCATGGCCCCGCCGAGCCGGTGTTTCCACAGCCACGCCTCTTCGATAAAGTCGGCCGTCCCGGCCAGCACGCCGCCAACGGGACAGCCCAGACCTTTGCTGAGATCGATCCAGACACTATCGCAAGGCGCGCTATAGTCTTTGGCGGAATCGCCCGTCGCCGCCACCGCATTGAATAGCCGCGCTCCATCCATATGCACGAGCAATCCATGCTCGTGAGCGGCCTCGCCAACCGCTTCCACGGTCGCCAGGGGCCAAACCGTGCCGCCGGCCAGATTGGCGGTCTGTTCAATCGAGACCAGCCGGCTCCGTGGCAGGTTGCGCTTTTTCGGACGAATAGCCGCCACCACTTGCTCGGGACTGAACACCCCGCGCTCGCCCGCGACCGTTGCCGGCATCACCCCCGCCAGCGCCGCCATGGCGCCCGCTTCGGTGGTGACGATATGGGCGTATTGATCCAAAATAATGGCATCGCCGGCCCGGCAGTGAACCAGGATCGCAATATTGTTGCACATACAGCCCGAGGGCAGGAAAACCGCCGCCTCTTTGCCCAGCAAATCGGCGACACGCGCGCACAGCCGATTGACGCTCGGATCCTCGCCGCGCTGCTCGTCGCCGACCTCGGCATTGGCGATCGCCTCTCGCATGCCGTCGGTCGGCCGTGTTTGGGTATCGCTCTGCAAATCGATAAAGTCGCCGGACACCGTGTAGTCTCCTGTCACCTGGATTCTTGGCATGAAAAATAGGCCGGCCCAGCCGCCCCTGAGGAAACAATGCTCATCATAGACGAAGCGACGGTCCGTCGGCACCTCCCCTGGCCCAGTCTCATTGCCGCCATCCGCGAGGGCTTCCGCCAAGGTGCTGAAATGCCCCTGCGCCAGCACTACACCATCCCTGTCCCTGGCGAGCCCGACGCCACCTTGCTGCTTATGGCGTGCTGGACCATCGGCGGTTATATCGGCGTCAAGATCGCCAATATTTTCCCCGGCAATGTCGCCCGCGGGCACCCGGCCGTCGCTGCCGGCTACCTCCTCATGAGTGGCCGTAGCGGCGAAGTGCTGGCTTATATCGAGGCCGGCGAGTTGACCGCCCGCCGCACCGCCGCCGCGTCTGCCCTGGCCGCCAGCACCCTGGCGCCGCGAAATGCCAGCAACCTGCTGGTCGTCGGCACTGGCCGGCTCGCCCCCTACCTTGCCCAGGCCCATGCCAGCGTGCGTCCTGTCAGGGATATCGCGGTCTGGGGCCGGACCCCGCAAAAAGCCGAGTCCCTGGCCGCGCGTCTGCGCAACGACGGCCTGCCCGCCCGCGCGACAACCGGTCTCAGCGACGCTGTGACCGCGGCCGACATCATCACCTGCGCCACCCTCTCGACCGACCCGCTAATTCGCGGTGAGTGGCTGAGCCCCGGCACCCACATCGATTTGGTCGGCGGCTACACCCCAAAGATGCGCGAGGCCGACGACGAAGCGGTCCGCCGCGCCCGCATCTTTGTCGACACCCGCGACGGCGCGACGCGCGAGGCCGGCGACATCACACAGCCCATATCCGCCGGTATGATCACCGAGGCGGACATCGCCGGCGATCTGTTTGATTTAGCCGCCGACGCCAAGTCCGGCCGCCGCGCCGAGTCCGAGATAACTCTGTTCAAGTCCGTCGGCGCGGCCATAGAGGATCTGGCCGCCGCCATTGCCGTCTACCGCGCCGAGACTAACCAACCTCATAGCGCGCCATCCAACGGCGGTCGATCCAGTCCTTGAGACGCCAGACCCAGCGCCCGGCGACCGCGAACCGGCCCCGTGAAGCGATCGCGTAACAATCGCCGGTGGAGATCAGCGCCAGGATATGCCGCTGCGGCTGGAAAGGAATCAGCGCCTGACCCAGCGCCGCGCGCCGTAGATTCTGCGCCAATACCGGGCCTTGCCGCACCGCGTAGACACCCGCCTTGGGCAGCGCATGGCCCTTCATCGCCGCCACGTCGCCGCTGGCGAAAATATCCGGGTGCGAGACCGAGCGCATTGTTTCTTCCACTTCCACGAACCCATCTTTATCGACGCTCAGACCCGACTCCCCAAGCCAGCCGGCGGCCTGTGCCCCCGTCACCAGAAACGCCGCGTCGAAGGCGAGATCGGCGCCGTCCGCGCGATGCAAGACGCCGGCCTCGAATCCCGTTGCCCGCGTTGCCAGCTCAAGGTCGATGCCTCGTTCCGCAAGCGCCCGGCGCATCCGCCGCCGCACCGCGCCAACATGGCTGGGCAAAATATCCGCCGCGCCGTCGACGATGGTGACTTTGAGACCACCGCCCGCAGCCACTTGCCTCAACCTGTGGTCAAGCGCCAATGCCAGCTCGACACCCCCCGCACCCGCGCCCAGGACCAGCACGCGAAACGGTCCCGACTGGCGGAGATAGCGTTTCTCCAACGCCTCGATCTCGCTCAGCAATTGGTCAATGGGTTTCACCGGAATCGCATGCTCGCGCGCGCCCTCGATATTAGACGCCGGCGGCGTCGATCCGATGTCGATTGAAAGCAAATCGTAAGTCACGATACTGCCGTCGCTGCAGCGCAAATGCCGCTTTTGCGTATCCAGCCCCTCGGCGGCCACATGCACCAGCCGCGCGCCGGCCAGGCGCGCCAGGGGTGACAAATCCACATGGCAGTCTGCGTGGCTGTAATGTCCGGCCAGATAACCCGGCACCATGCCCGAATAGGGCGTGTGGACATCGCGTGCAACGACGGTCAGCGCCACCCCTTCCACCGCCTGCTCGCCGAATTGCCGCAGCACCTCCACATGGCTGTGGCCACCGCCAACCAGAACAATCTCGCATTTCTTGACGGCCACGCCCGGCCCCAGCCTTGCTGCTTTTTCACCCGCCGGCATATCGCCACGATGGCGCGTCTGGACCGGACGGTAACAGGGGGAGGGTGCAGTGGCCAGAAAGGAAAATCAGAGCCTGACACCCCTGGGGATCTGCGGGCGGCCTTCGATGTCGTTGTCCACTCACGTGATCGGCCGATCACCAGGAAGATAGGCCGGCCCCGGCCCGAGCACCCTGTTCGCCGAAAATTCATGGAAAAAGGCGCCAGGATCACCAAATCGTGGTGAGTCCGCTGGGGCGTACTGGTTAACGGTTTATCAGTGCGTAAAGCGGAAAATACGCAAACCAGTAACTAAATCTTTTGAGATGCCTAACTTAGCGAAAACCAAAGGCCGGGTTTCGCCACCGGGCCCGCGTGTTGGTCTTGCACTGGGTGGCGGCGCCGCGCGGGGATGGGCCCATCTCGGCGTGCTGGAGGTGCTGGACGAAATTGGGGTCCGCCCCGATGTGCTCTGCGGCACGTCCATCGGCGCCCTCGTTGGCGGCGTCTACCTCGCCGGCTTTTCCAGCGAGCTCGAATTCTGGGCGCGGCGGCTGACCAAGCTGCGTATGATCCGTTATATGGACGTCAAACTGGCCGGCCGCGGCATCATCGGCGGCAGCCGCCTGTTCGCCGAGATGGAGCGCCATGTCGGTGACATACAGATCGAAGACCTGCCCACGACTTTCGCCAGCGTTGCCACCGACCTCAACACCGGCCACGAGGTCTGGTTGCGTCAGGGTAGATTGACCACCGCCATCCGCGCTTCTTTCGCCATTCCCGGTTTCTTTGAGCCTATTATGGTCGACGGCCGCTGGCTCATCGACGGCGCCCTTGTCAATCCCGTACCGGTTTCCGTGTGCCGCGCTTTGGGGGCCCAGCTTGTCATCGCCGTTCGCCTCGAAAGCAACAATCCTGGCACCACCGTGCAAATGGACGCGCCCCCCGCGCCCAAAGCCCGGCGTCGTCGTGGAGCGTCTCCGGCGATCCCCGCGGCCCCTGGCGTCCTGGGGGTTATGATGTCGACGGTCAACATCGTTCAGGACCGGGTAACACGCAGCCGCCTCGTCGCCGATCCGCCCGACGTCACCATCACCGCCAAGGTTGGCGACATCGGATTGCTTGAATTCAACCGCGCCCCGGAGCTTATTCAGCACGGACGCGCCGCGGTCAATCGTGCGAAATCCGAGATCCTCGATCTGTTGGCCCGTCACAACATTCCCGCCGTTGCCCGTGCCCATGAGCCCGCGGCCGGTCAAGAAACCGCCCCACGATGACGGCCCGATGAATTTGGGGCGGGGCAAGAAAGTAGTTGCCGACTGGCTCATGCCGGGCCTCCGCGGCATTGCCGCATTATGGCGCGGCGCCACGCCCGAGGCGCCTCGGGCGGAGCAAACCGGGCGCCCCTACATCTGGGAAGCGTCATATCCGCCAGGTCTGAATTGGGACGCCGCGATTCCCACCGGCCCGCTTTTCGCGCTCATGGATCAGGCGGTCGCCACCTGGCCCGATCACCGCTGTATGGAGTTTCTCGGCAAGACCTACACCTATCGCGAGGCCGGCACGTTGATTGACCGCCTTGCCGCCAACCTTGCAGCGCTTGGCGTCGGCAAGGATGTCCGCGTTGGCCTCTTCTTGCCCAACTGCCCCTATTACGTCTTGTCTTACTTCGCCGTTCTCAAGGCCGGCGGCACCGTCGTCAATTTTAATCCCCTTTATGCCCAGCGCGAGATCGCCCGCCAGATCGCCGATTCCGGCGCCACCATCATGGTCACGCTCAACCTCCGCACCCTCTACCCCAAGATCGCGGCTCAGCTCGACGACACATGTCTGCAGCGCATCATTGTCTGCAGCATGAGCGGCGCCCTTTCCCTGCCGGGTAAGGCGCTTTTCGCGGTTTTCAAGCGCAAGGAGCTGGCGGCCATCCCCAATGACGACTGCCATATCCGTTTTGACAAGCTCACCGCCGACAACGGCCCGCCGCCCGACATTGCCATCGATCCCCACAAGGACGTGGCGCTGCTCCAATATACCGGCGGCACCACCGGCATCCCCAAGGCCGCGATGCTGACCCACGCCAATATCTACGCCAACACCATGCAGACCCTGATGTGGGCGACCAGCGCCAAACCGGGCGAGGAAAGGGTTTTGGCCGTGTTGCCCTTTTTCCACGTCTTCGGCATGACCGGCGTCATGAATGCCGCGTTTCGCAACGGTGCTGAGTTGATTATCCTGCCGCGCTTCAAGGTGTCCGAGGTGCTGCGTGTCATCCACAAACAGCGCCCCACCGGCTTCATGGGCGTACCCACCATGTATTCGTCGATTAACGCCGCCAAGGATTTATCGAAATTTGACCTCTCGAGCCTCGAATACTGCATCTCCGGTGGCGCCGCCCTCCACCATGGCATTCAGCGGCAGTTCGAGGAGTTGACCGGCTGCACCTTGGTCGAGGGTTACGGCCTCACCGAGGCCGCCCCGGTCTGCACCGTCAATCCCTTTGACGGCATCCGCAAAACCGGTTCCATCGGCTTGCCGGTGCCGGGAACGGTGATAGAGATCGTCGCCCTCGACGACCCCGATCGCCTTCTGCCGGTAGGCGAAAAGGGCGAAATCTGCATTACGGGTCCGCAGGTCATGATCGGCTACTGGCAGCACCCGGAAGATACCGAGCAGACCTTGCGCAACGGCCGCCTGCACACCGGCGATGTCGGTTATATGGACGGCGACGGTTTTGTCTACATCATCGACCGCATCAAGGAGCTCATCATCAGCGCCGGTTTCAACGTCTATCCCCGCATGGTCGAGGAAGCGGTATTGCTTCACGAGGCCGTCGCCGAAGCCGTGGTTTGCGGCATCCCCGACAAGCACCGCGGCGAGGTCGTAAAAGCCTATATCGTCCTCAAACCCGGCACCGAGTTGAAGCCCGCCGAGCTACGCCAATTCCTCCGCGACAAATTGGCGCCTTTCGAGCAGCCCCGCCGCATCGAGATCCGCGAAGAGCTGCCGCTCACCCTGATCGGCAAACCCTCCCGCCGTGAATTGGTCATGCAAGAACTCAAACGCGCCGAGGCCGCTGGGCCCGAGGCCGAACCATCCCTGGAGACCACCCAATGAGCCTCGACGACGTAATGGATTTGGTGACCGAGCAGCTTGGCAACCTCACCGGCCTCGACGCCACGCTCGCGTTCGATTTCGGCGATGACGGCGCCATCGCCATCGACGCCACTCAGACACCGCCGGTCCTGATCGGCCAGGATACCGATGAGGTCGACTGCACCATCCGTCTATCCATCGAGAATTTTAAGAAACTCGTTGCCGGCGACCTTAACCCCATGTTTGCCTACACCATGGGCAAGCTCAAAATCGACGGTTCCCTGGGCATCGCCATGAAAGTCGCTTCCCGTTTCGAGGACTAGCGCCAGGCCTGCCACAACTAAAGCCCTCCATGGCCTTGATTTTGCCACACCACTAGACTAAGTAATTACTACTGCGGCGTGCAAATAAGATCGAGTCGTTGCCAGCACTTGGCAATAGACCACGACTGCCAGGAAGGCGCGCCAATCCGCATGGCCAGGATAGACCACGGGTCCCAATTGCGAACCCGGCCGTTGTCACCCAAGGCACGGCCCATGCGGACGGAGCAGGGGAGGATCGTTGCGTCGCTGCTAGACGCGGTGACGTGGATCTAGGCTCTGGCGAGAAAGTGGAGAGAGAACGTGTCTGTATCACACACCCGCATCGAGTGCGGGAACGAAGTGGTTGGTTACGCCCTAACCCTCGGACCGAAATTCGTCTTTTTCACGTCCGACAAGGCCCTGGAAGACCTAAACGAAAAACGCTTCAAATCCCTAGCCGCCGTGAAGCGCGCCGT
>QIGO01000221.1 GCA_003230015.1 Alphaproteobacteria bacterium
TCCGCCATGCGCAACGTCGCCGGCGTGCGTGTCGAATTGGCGACCCGCACCTTGTTCAACCTCATCGGTCCTCTGTCTAACCCCGCTTTGGTCAAGCGCCAGATCGTCGGCGTCTTTTCGCGAGATTGGATCGAGCCCCTGGCCCATGTGCTTGGCAATCTCGGCATCGAGCGCGCCTGGGTCGTCCATGGCGCCGACGGCCTCGACGAGATGACGACCACGGGCACCACCTACGTCGCGCAATTGGACCGGGGCGAGGTAACTCTGACCGAAATTACCCCCGAGGATGCCGGCCTGCCCCGGGCGACTCTTGCCGATCTCAAGGGCGGCGCACCGCAGCAAAATGCCGCTGCCATGCGCGCCATGCTGGCCGGCGAGCCGAGCGCCTTCCGCGACATTGTCCTTTTCACCACCGCCGGGGCCCTTATAGTCGCCGGCAAGACCGACGACCTGCGCGCTGGCGTGACCCTCGCCGCCGAAGCCATCGACAGCGGCGCGGCTTTACGGCACCTGGAACGCATGATCGAGATCACCAACCGCCAATGAGCGACATCCTCGCCCGCATTTGCGCCGACAAACGCGAGCACGTCGCCCGTAGCAAGGCCACCCGCCCGCAGGCGGAATTGGAGCGCCTGGCGGCCGACGCACCGCCTCCCAGAGGGTTCACCGCCAGCCTCCGCCGGCAAGTGGCCACGGGCGCCATCGGCTTGATTGCGGAAATCAAAAAAGCCTCGCCCAGCAAGGGCCTCATCCGCGACGATTTCGACCCAGCGGCCCTGGCTGCCGCCTATGCCGCCGCCGGCGCCTCTTGCCTGTCGGTGCTCACCGATGAACCGTATTTTCGGGGCACGGACGAACATCTCGTCACCGCCCGCGCCGCCGTCGGCCTCCCCGTGTTGCGCAAAGATTTCATGATCGATCCCTATCAGATCATCGAGGCCCGCGCCTTGGGCGCCGATTGCATACTGTTGATCATGGCCGCCCTTAGCGACGACGAAGCGAGCAGCTTCTCGGCTCTGGCTGCCGATCTCGCCATGGATGTCCTGGTCGAGGTGCATGATAGAGAAGAGCTCGACCGGGCCTTGTCCCTGGACGCCGACCTGCTCGGCATCAACAACCGCAACCTCAAAACGCTCCAGGTCGACATCGCCACGACAGAAGAATTAGCCCCCCATATACCCTCTGAAAAACTACTGGTCAGCGAAAGCGGCATCGCCACGCCCGCCGGTCTCCGGCGTCTGCGCCAAGCCGGCGCCCATTGTTTCCTCATCGGCGAGACCTTCATGCGTCAGCCCGATATCACCGCGGCGGTCCGCAACTTGCTCGCCGGGCATCTCTCGACAGTGACCCAGCATGTCTGACTTCACCCATTTCGACGCCCAGGGCAACGCCCATATGGTCGACATATCCGAAAAAGGCGTCACCGAGCGGACCGCGACAGCCGCCGCGCGGGTCCACGCGACGCCTCGGACCATGGCTTTAATCCAACAGGGCGGCGTCAAGAAAGGCGACGTCCTCTCCGTCGCCCGCCTCGCCGGTATAATGGCTGCCAAACGCACCGCCGACCTCATTCCCTTATGCCATCCCCTGGCTCTGACATCGGTCACCGTCGACCTCCGCCTGGCCCCCGAATCCAATACCATCGAAATCACCGCGACCGCCAAACTCACCGGCCGCACCGGTGTTGAAATGGAGGCGCTGACGGCCGTTTCCATTGCCGCGCTGACGGTTTACGACATGTGCAAAGCCGTCGACCGGGCCATGCGTATCACCGATATCCGCCTGCTCGCCAAAAGCGGCGGCAAGTCCGGCGACTACCGCGCCCCGGGCCCATCGAACGGGGAGAATTGAGGGCATGTTGTCCGTCGCCGAGGCCAAGCAGCGCATTCTCGCCGGCCTGCCGCTTATGCCCGTGGTTCAAGTCGGCCTCAATGAATCCCTCGGCCGCGTGCTTGCCGACGATGTCATCGCCCGCACCACCCAACCGCCCCTAGCCGTCTCGGCCATGGATGGCTATGCCCTGCGCGCGCAAGACATCGGGAACGTACCGGTAACCCTTGATATCATAGAGGAAATTCCCGCCGGCCATACCCCGGCGATTGCGGTCTCGTCGGGCCAGACCGCACGCATTTTCACCGGTGCCCCCATGCCCGCCGGCGCCGACACCATTGTCATCCAGGAAAACACCACCCGCGACGGCGACCGCGTCACCATCCGCGAAACCGCGCCCGAGGGCCATTATGTCCGCCCCGCCGGCCTCGACTTCGCCACTGGCGACACCCTCATCAAGGCCGGCAGGCTGCTCACCGCCCGGGATGTCGGGCTTGCGGCCGCCATGAACGTGCCCTGGTTGCGGGTCCGCCGCCGACCCCGTGTCGCGTTATTGACCACCGGCGACGAAATCGTCATGCCCGGCGAAACCCTGGGTCCGGCGCAAATAGTCAGTGCCAACAATTTTGCCCTCGCCGCTCTCATTGAGGCCACCGGCGCCGAGCCCCTGACTTTGGGCATCGCCCGTGATAACGAAGCGTCATTGCAAACCCTCGCCGCCGCCGCCGAGGGCACGGACTTACTCCTAACCACCGGCGGCGCCTCGGTCGGCGACCATGATCTCGTCCAGTCGGCACTTGCCAAGCAAGGCCTGGCCCTAGATTTCTGGCGCATCGCCATGCGGCCGGGCAAACCGCTGATGTATGGCCGCTTTGGTTCGGTCCCCCTCATTGGCCTGCCCGGCAACCCGGTCTCGGCGATGGTATGCGCCATCCTCTTTCTCCAGCCCGCCTTGCGCGCCATGCTGGGGCTGACCCGGGACGCCGAACGGACCCACACCGCGATCCTCGGCCATGACCTCGGCCCAAACGACCGGCGCCAGGAATATCTGCGTGCCACTTTGACGCTCAATGCCACCGGCGAGTCCGTCGCCACCCCGGCAACGAAACAAGACAGTTCCATGTTCGCCACTTTGGCGCGCGCCGATTGTCTCATCGTTCGCCCCCCCGACGCCCCACCGGCAACGGCCGGCGCCCGGGTCGAAATTATCCTCCTCGGCGGCGGCAATATTGGCGTCTAACGGCGACTCCCAATATTTCCGGCAGAATATCGTTGACCCGATTCAAGAACAGGACTAGAACACCTGAACTGTTTAGTGTTTGTTCTTTCATTTGGCCAGGGATATCCGGGGACCCAATGCTGACCCGCAAGCAACATGAGCTTCTGCTGTTCATCAATCGCCACCTCACCGAAAATGGTGTTTCACCGTCATTCGATGAAATGAAACAGGCCCTTGGCCTAAAATCAAAATCCGGCATCCATCGCCTGATAACCGGCCTTGAGGAGCGCGGCTTTATCCGCCGGCTGCCCCACCGGGCCCGCGCCTTGGAAATCAAACGCCTGCCCGAAGATATCATCGCCGCGCAAAACGGGCGCCCCGCGACCCCCGGCCGCTTCGATCCCCAGGTTATCGAGGGCGGCTTTAGCATCGGCAAAGCCACCGACAGCGGCTCGCCCGCCGGTGACGAAGGCGTCACGAAAATCCCGCTGCTCGGCCGCATCGCCGCCGGCACGCCCATCGAGGCCCTGCGCGACAACTCCAATTGGCAGCAGATTCCCACCGCCATGCTTGGCGCCGGCGAATATTACTGCCTCGACGTCGACGGCGATTCCATGATCGACGCCGGCATTTTGGATGGCGACACCGTGATCATCGAGCGCTGCGATAATGCCGAAAGCGGTGCCATTGTCGTTGCCCTGGTGGAATCCCAAGAGGTCACCCTCAAACGCCTGCGTAAGCGCAACAATTCCGTCGCCCTGGAGCCCGCCAATCCGAATTACGAAATCCGCATCTTCGGACCCGACCAGGTCGAGGTCCAAGGCCGCCTCATTGGCCTGCTCCGCCGCTATTAGATCGCATCAGGGCACCCAGGGCCGCCGGCCCCGCGCCTCGTTGACATTCGCCACCCGCGCGGTCCCGGGCTCCAGCCATAAGACGTGAGCCCCGCCGTCACGCAGATCCCACGGCGTGATCCTGGTATGCGGTCGCGTACAATCTCTTGGTACCGGCGCCCGGCTGATGATGATATCCGCCACCCGGCAATCGTCCCAGAATGCCGCCGCATCCCGCACCAGCGCCACCGTCTGCCCTTTCACGCGGAAAATACAGCCCACCCCGTCGCAAGCCAGGCGGCCATCCTCGCTTGCACCTGATTTCGGAAATGTCGCCCACTCATCGATCCCGGCCCGCCGCAGCCAGATACCGCGCGTAAACGCCGCTGCCCTGCCGCTCGATAGCAGCAATCCGCCATTGCCATCGCTTAGGCCAATCAGCTTCCCATCGCTGTTTACCCAGATATCCGGCGCCCGCGTCTGACCCACCGTCAGCAACCCAATCAACACCGCAGCCAGCCCGCCCCACCGCCAGGATCGGCGCATCAAGCACAACCAGAGACCGCCAAACACCACGGCGATCAGACCCGCCAGCGGCATGGCGCGAACCGATATGGCCGCCCCCGGCCAGGCCGCGACGGTTTTCGCCACCGCCAGGATCCCATCGACGCCCCAGCCCATGGGGACCAGCGCCAGGGCTTCCAGCCCAAACGGCATCAGTATTAAGGCCAGCACCGCCCACGGCATGACCCACATTCCCGTCAGCGGCACCGCCGCCAGGTTCGCCACCATCCCGAACACCGCCACCCGGTTGAATTGCTGGATGGCAAACGGCATCGTTGCCAGGCCGGCAACCAGGGTCGTAAAGGACACACCAACGGCATACAGCGCCAAGCGCCGCAACGGCCCGGCACTGCCATACCAGGCCGCCATCTTCGGTCCGGCCCGTTCATAGAACGCCACCAGCGCCAGCACCGCCGCGAATGACATCTGGAAACTCGCCCCAACAATGCTCTCTGGCCGCATCAGCAGCACCACCGCCGCCGCCCACGCCACCAGCCGCAGCGAAATTGCGGTCCGGTCCAGCATCACCGCCACCAGTACCAGGCCGGTCATGACAAACGCCCGCCGCGTCGGCACCGGCGCCCCGGCCAGCAGCAGATAACCGAATATCCCCACCAGGGCCATCAGGGCCGCCCATTTCTTGATCGGCCAGTGCAAGGCAACCGGCGCCGCCAGCGCCAGCGACCCCCGCACCACAAAAAACAGCAACCCCGCGACCAGGCCCATATGCAGGCCGGATATCGCCAATAAATGGGCCAGACCCGCATCGCGCATGGCGGTTAGCGCAGTTTCCGAGATGCCGCCCCGCTGCCCCATTAACAGCGCCGCCGCCACCGCGCCCGTGTCCCCGTCCAACACCGCGGTGACCCGCCGCAAGACCCCTTGCCTCAGAGCCGCGATGAAGCGCTTGCCGACACCGGGTTCACGCGGCTCGAGCACCAGGACTTGCCCCATGGCAAAGCCCACCGCCCCCAGCCGCGCAAACCACGCCTGGCGCTGAAAATCGAACGCCCCCGGCGCCGACGGCCCCGGCGGCGGCAGCAGCGAGGCGCGAACGCGAATAAGGCTGCCCACATCGGGCGGTTCCCGGTCGCCGCGAACCCTGATGCGGACCAGTACCGGTGTCTCGGCCGCCGCAAGCCGCGCCACCACCGGGTCTGCCACCGTCACGCGAAAGCCGCCGGCAACCGGATCGGCACGCGCCACCCGCCCCTCGACCATAACAGCCGATATCTGCCGCTCCAGCACCGGCGCGGCGACAAGCATCGTCCGCCACTGCGCCGCATTGAACCCCACCGCCAGCGCCAACACGGCACTTGCCGCCACCAGGGCCGGCACCCGCCGCCGCACTTGCCAGACCAGCAAACCGGCGCCGCCGATCATCGCCATACCCAGCCAGAACGGCGGTTCGAACCGCAACGAAAAATAGCCTGCGACCCCAACCCCGAGCGCCACCGCCAGCCAGGGCACCAAGCCATGACGTTCTGCGCGCAATGTTTCCTGCAGCCACGAAACCAATCCCGCGGCTCCTGCCGGCGGCACCAACTCCGCGCCCAAGGCCTGCCAGGCAGCCCGCACAATCCCTCCCCTCAAAGGCCGGCGCGCCGAATCGGTGCGGCGCGCCACTGCGGCACGCGGAAGTGTTAGGCACCTGCCCCAACGGGCGCAAGCCTGGAGGCTGCGGTGTCAGGCGCGATTGTGCTAGAAGACCTCGCCCACCAATCCACTCTTTCGGTAACTATGACTGTCGTCACCCGCTTCGCCCCCTCGCCCACCGGCTTTCTCCATATCGGTGGAGCCCGCACAGCCCTGTTCAATTGGCTGTTCAGCCGCCACCATGGCGGCACATTTCGCCTGCGCATCGAAGATACCGACGCCAAACGGTCCACCCCGGAGGCCATCGAGGGAATCCTCGACGGTCTCGGCTGGCTTGAATTGGACTGGGACGGCGATACGGTTTTTCAATCCCGCAACGCCGCCCGCCACGCCGCCATTGCCGAACAGCTACTCGCCAGCGGCAACGCCTATCGTTGTTTTTGCACCCCCGACGAACTGGCGCAGATGCGCACCGAGGCCCGAGCGCAAGGCCGCACGCGGCTCTATGACGGACGCTGGCGCGACCGCGACCCCGCCGAGGCACCGGCGGGCATTTCCCCGGTCGTCCGCGTCAAAATGCCACTCCAAGGACAAACGGTCATCCAGGATCTGGTGCAAGGCGAAGTAACCGTCGCCAATCAGCAGCTCGATGATTTCATTCTGCTCCGTGCCGATGGCTCGCCCACCTACATGCTGTCCGTTGTCGTCGACGATCACGACATGGCCATCACCCATGTCATCCGCGGCGACGATCACCTCAACAACGCCTTCCGCCAACTCCATCTTTACCAAGCCTGCGGTTGGGATATCCCGGACTTCGCCCACATCCCGCTTATCCACGGATCCGACGGCGCCAAACTTTCCAAACGCCACGGCGCCTTGGGTGTCGACGCCTATCGCGACATGGGATATCTGCCCGAAGCGTTACGCAACTATCTCCTGCGCCTGGGCTGGAGCCATGGCGACGAAGAGATTATCGATACCCCGCAGGCCATCGCCTGGTTCGACCTCGACTCGGTGGGCCGCGCCGCCGCCCGCATGGACTTCACCAAACTTGAATCCCTCAACGCTCACTATATTCGCCAGGCGGACCGTGACCGCCTGATTGAGCTCATCCGGCCGCAACTGGAACGCTCCCTCGGCCACCCCATCGACGATCCCGGGCTCGAGCGTTTGAACAAAGGCCTCGACGGATTGAGACAACGCACAAAAACCCTGCTCGAACTGGCCGAATCGGCCTTGATATATTGCCGCCATGGCCCGTTGCCCATTTCCCCGGCGGCGGCAAAACTCCTCGATCCCGATGCCACCGCGCATCTCAAACGGCTCTCTATACCCTTGCGCGCACTAGCCCCGTGGAACGAGCAAAATCTTGAATCGTTGCTGCGCGAATATTGTGAGCAATCGGACATCAAATTTGGTAAGATCGCGCAGCCACTCAGAGCGGCCTTGACTGGCACGACCAAGTCCCCGGGCATATTTGAGGTTATGAATATACTCGGCCGCGACGAAGTGTTGCGGCGCCTCTCCATGGTGACCGGAGAGACCGAGCCGGGTTTTTTTCCAGGCCGCTGATTTGCGCTCCGCAGGTCAGGTCAAGTAGGTTGGCGCGAGGCAGCTCCCATTCGCCTCCGGCGCGATTTTAACTGGTACATAGGAATTAACACATGACAGCAGAACGCGCGGCGAGCCACGTCGAAACAGAAGAAACCGTAACGCTGACAATTGATAAGACAGGCGAAACTCATCAGCTGCGCGTTCTCTCCGGAACGACCGGCCCTAGCGCTATTGATGTACGCGACTTATACGCCCAGACGGGCATGTTCACCTACGATCCCGGTTTCACCTCGACCGCGAGCTGCGACTCTTCCCTGACCTATATTGACGGCGATGCCGGCATTCTGCGCCATCGCGGTTACGCCATCGAAGACCTTGCCGAGCACAGCGACTTCATGGAGGTGTGCTACCTGCTGCTCAACGGCGATTTGCCCAACGCCAAACAGAAAGCAAAATTCGAGCACACCATTACCAATCACACCATGGTGCATGAACAGCTCATGTATCTGTTCCGGGGTTTTCGGCGCGATGCCCACCCCATGTCCATTCTTGTCGGTGTCACCGGCGCATTGTCCGCCTTTTATCATGACTCCACCGACATTTCCGACGCCCACCAGCGCATGGTGGCATCCCACCGCCTGATCGCCAAGATGCCGACCATCGCCGCCTTGGCTTACAAATATTCCATTGGCCAGCCCTTCGTATATCCGCGCAACGACCTCAACTTCGCCGAGAATTTTCTCCATATGACTTTTTCGGTTCCGGCCGAGGAATACCGGCTGCTGCCGGAAGTTTCCCGCGCCATGGACCGGATATTTATCCTCCACGCCGATCATGAGCAGAACGCGTCCACCTCCACGGTTCGCCTGGCCGGTTCATCCGGCGCCAACCCCTTCGCCTGCATTGCCGCTGGTATCTCCTCCCTATGGGGTCCGGCTCACGGCGGCGCCAACGAAGCCGTTCTCAACATGCTGGGGGAGATCGGCAGCAAAGACCGCATCCCCGAATTCATTGCCCGCGCCAAGGACAAGGACGATCCATTCCGCCTCATGGGCTTTGGCCATCGCGTCTACAAGAACTATGACCCCCGCGCCACGGTGTTGCGTAAATCCTGTGACGAAGTTTTGGCGGCACTTGGCGTTGGCGACGAACCTTTGCTCGACCTGGCCATGGAGCTTGAAAAAACCGCCTTGGCCGACCCCTATTTCGTCGAGCGCAAGCTCTTTCCCAACGTCGATTTCTATTCCGGCATCCTGCTCAAGGCCATGGGCTTCCCCACCAGCATGTTCACAGTTTTGTTCGCCCTTGCCCGAACCGTCGGCTGGGTCGCTCAATGGAAGGAAATGGTGGAAGATCCCAAACAACGCATCGGCCGCCCACGGCAACTCTATGTCGGCCCGGACGAGCGCAAATTTGTCCCCATGGCCGGGCGCCGATAGCCGTGATTCCCCATCCCCCACGGCGCCTGGTCCCGCGACCACGAGCCGCCCAGGCGAAGTTAAAGCGCGATGTCGCGAATCGGCGCATCCGTGTCGGCCCGGCAGCAAACGATAACAACGCCATGCGCCCCCGCCGCGGCCGCATGGCTTTGTTTTTTGTTATCTTGCTGGCACTGGCCGCCGTTTGGCTGGCACTTTAGGCAACGCCCGCGCGACCGGCCACCAAATCGCATAATGTTTTTGCTGCCCGCTCGCTCGGCAGCGGCCCGGCATGACCCAGCGCCCGCACCGCCTCGGCGCCGGCGGCCATAACATCCTGCCGCCGCGACGGCACGCTGAGCAAATTTTCCAAGGCCTCGGCCAGCGGTTTCGGGCGGCATTGGTCTTGCAGCAATTCCGGCGACGCGGCCCGGCTAACCAGCAAATTGACCAATGACACGAACCGGACCCGTATCATGCGGCGCAAGAACAACGCCGTCAGCGGCGCGACTTTGTAGCCGATAACCGTTGGCACGCGGGCCATTGCCAACTCCAGAGCCACGGTACCGGAGGCCGCGAGCGCGACATCGCTGGCGGCCATCGCATCGAAGCGCGACGCACGATCCTCGACCACCACCACATCGACGGGCCAGGCCTCGGTAGCCTTACGCACGTTCTCAACAATGTGGGGCAGCGTCGGCACCACCGCGACGAGCCCTCTCCGCCGCGCCGCCAATTCGCTGACGGCTCCGCCAAACGGCCCCAGCAGGCGGTTCACCTCGCCATGGCGGCTACCGGGCAAAACACAGACCACGGTGACGCCGGCCCCGATGCCATGTCTCTCCCGGAACCCCGCCCCGTCTCCTTTATCTGCACCGCCCTCGATCACGGGATGGCCGACAAAACTGCACGCCAGCCCGGCCCGCTCGAAATACGGCGGCTCAAACGGCAACAATGCCAGCATGTGATCGAATGCCCGCCGAAATTTATGCACCCGCCGCGCCCGCCATGCCCACACGGTTGGCGCGACATAATGGACCCGCAGCATCGATCGGCTCCGCAGCCGGCGCACCACGCCAAAAGCAAACGCCGGCGAATCTATCGTCACCAAGATGTCGGGCTGGGTTTCCTCCACCGCCCGCGCCGCCACCCCCATCAGCCGCAGCAGCGACCGCGCCCTGGGTATGACTTCGAAAACACCCATTACGGCAAGTTCGGCGTAGTCGAACAGGCTTTGCAACCCCTGCTCAGCCATCTGCGGACCGCCAACACCGCTAAACCGCACTTCGTCGCCCAATTGGCGCTTCAATGCCACCATCAGCCGGGCACCGATCAGGTCCCCCGACGGCTCGCCAGCGATCAGAAAAAAATGCATGACTATTTACTTAGTCGACCGGCGCAGCGGGCTGTGCGCCACCATCCTCGGCGCCAAACGCCGGCTGCACGCCGATGACGAACAAATCCAGTTCATCGGCCCGCGCCACCATCGCCTCTCGGTGCAAGATCAGGCTCTCCCCCGCCTGCACCGCAATACCGCGAAGCCCGGCATGCGCGGCGTGACGCACCGTTTCGAGCCCGATTGTTGGCAGGTCCGCGCGTCGTTCCTGCCCCGGTTTGGCCAGCTTGACCAACACGCCGCCCGGCCCCTCGCGCCTCAGTTCGCCGCACCGCGCCAGCAGCGCATCCGTACCCTCGACCGCCTCCAGCGCCAGCACGATACCTTGTTGCACCACCACCGCCTGCGCCACATCCACGGCCCCCAAGGTCCGGGCCACCTCGATCCCCCGGACAATATCCTTGACCGCCGTTTCATCCGGCGCGTGACGGCCCAACAGGCCCTCCGGCGCCAGCAGCGGTTTCAACAAGCTGTCGGCGCCGATCACCCGAAATCCCTCCCGGCTCTCCAACTCCTGCAACAGCGCGTGCAACAACCCATCGTCACCTTTTGCCAGTATGCCCCGTGCCAGAAACTCCGCCGCCCGCCCATCGGGCCGCAGTTCGACAATCGACGGCCGCCGCACCGGCCCGGCCAGCACGATGTCTTTCACCCCGGCGCCATGCAGCGCCGTCAGCGCCTTTTTCGCCGCCCCCAACCTCACCCAGACATGCGGTGTATCGCCAACGACCCGCGCATCGGCATGCCCCTTGAACGCGACGATAAATACCTCGCGCCCGGCGTCCCGGCAGGCCGCGGCAAGATATCCCGGCAGCGGGCCTCCCCCAGCCAGAACACCCAGCGTCCTATCCGTCTCCATGCACCGGCCGCGGCTGCAATACCTGCCGCGAAGTCTGCTCTTGCATGAAGTTGATGATGTCCATGACCGGCTCGCTCGACTTATAGAGCTCGATCGCATCGCTCAGACGCTCGGCAAGCGTGCCCTCATTGGCGAACAGCGACCGGTAGGCCGCGCGCAGCTCGTGAATCGTTTCCCGCGAAAAACCACGGCGCTTGAGGCCAATAATATTCAACCCCGTGAGCCTTGCCCGATCACCGAACGCCGACCCATAGGGGATCACGTCATGCTCGACACCTGACATACCGCCAACCATCGCATGGGCGCCGACCCGCACGAACTGGTGCACACCGCACAGCCCGCCAAGGATCACATGGTCCCCCAGGGTCACATGCCCGGCCAGCGTCGCGTTGTTTGCCATGATGACATTGTTGCCGACGATGCAGTCGTGGGCCACATGCGAACCGCCCATGAACAGGCAGTCGTTGCCGACACGTGTCACCATGCCGCCCCCCTTGGTACCTGGATTCATCGTGACATGCTCACGGATGACGTTGCCTGAACCGATAACCAGTTCCGACGCTTCGCCGCGGTATTTAAGATCCTGCGGTTGCAACCCGATTGAGGTGAAAGGAAACAGCGAGCAGCCTGGCCCTATCCGCGTACGGCCGCCGACGACGACATGACCGTGCAGCACGACCCCGTCGCCCAAGGTAACATTCGGGCCGACAATACAGAACGGCCCGATCGCGACATCCTCGCCGATCGCCGCGCCATCTTCAATGACGGCACTTGGATGAATTTGTGTCATTCACTATCCATGATCATCGCGGTAAAGGTCGCCTCGGCGACAATTTGCCCGTTCACGCGGCCTTCGCCACGGAACTTCCATACCGGTCCGCGATTTCGAATTTTTGCCACATGCAGGTAAAGTACATCCCCCGGTGTCACCGGTTTGCGAAAGCGCCCATCCTCGACGCTCATAAAATAGACCAATTTTCCTTTTGCACTGTCGCCCAGCGTTTCGACCACCAGGACGGCGGCGGTTTGCGCCATCGCCTCGATAATCAGCACACCCGGCATAACGGGGCGTGACGGAAAATGACCGCGAAAATGCGGCTCGATAGCTGTCACATTTTTTACACCGATCGCGCTGACATCCGGGAAAATACCCTCCGCCCGGTCGATCATCAGGAACGGCTCGCGATGGGGGATCAATTCCATGATCCGTTCCACATCCGCGCTCCGTCCCGTCGTTTGCACTGCCCCAGTATCCATCATCGCCGCCAAGATTATTTGCCGTCTCCACCTTTTGCCAATTTTGCCAACAGGGCGAATTGGCGAAAAAACTCTTTTGCCGGAATGGCCGGGTTTCCGGCCATTCTTGAACCCGCGGGCGCGTCACGCATCAATCCCGAACGCGCGGCAAGCTGCACTCCGGCACCGATCTTGATATGGCCGGCCACCCCGGCCTGGCCCCCGATGACAACCAAATCACCCAATTTGGCACTACCCGACAGCCCCACCTGAGCGACGATGACGCACCCCCGGCCAAGCTGCACGTTGTGCCCGATTTGCACCAAATTATCAATCTTGCAGCCGTCGCCAATTATTGTGTCCGGTCCGGCACCGCGGTCAACCGTACTATTGGCACCGATTTCCACATCGTCCCCAATTATCACTCGGCCAAGCTGAGGCACGTCCAAATGGCCGTCCGACGACATATCGAAGCCAAATCCCCGCTGCCCGATCCGCACCCCCGGATGAATAAGCGCCCGCGCACCCACCAAACAATGGCTGAGTGTAGCATTGGGCCCGACGGCACAATCTGCGCCAATGACCACGAACGGCCCGATCACCGTATTGGCGCCAATCTGGACCCGGTCGCCAATTTCGGCCCCCCGCCCGATGACCACCCCCGCCCCGACCGAAACACCGCTGCCAAGCCTGGCACTGCCATCGATCTGAGCGCTGGCATGACGTTCATCCACAGCCGCCTGGTCACCATAGAAGGCTTGTGCAATGAGGGCATACGCCCTGTAGGGCCTATCGCTGGTCAGCAGCACCATGCCCCTTGGTGCAAATTTTGCGTATTTGGCCACCACGACGCAAGCGCCCGCCGCACTTTCCTTGAATTGCTCCAGATACCGTGGATTGTCGAGAAAGCTGACGGTCTCGGCACTGGCGCTGTCCAGCGGCGCTACATCATGCATCACCCGATCGCCGTCTGCGTCATCGCCAAGCTCTATCGCCGCGATTTCCGCCAAATCCCGCAAAGAGAACGGGCCGCAATTCTTGAAGAAGCGAGGATCGGCCATCAACGCACGCCCAAATATTACTCGGCGAGGTCTTCCAGTTGCCCTGAAATCTTTACCGTTGGAACCCGCTTATTGAGCTGTTCCAGGGCCGGGTCCGTCAAGTCGAACACGTTGCGGGCGACCACGACTTGCGATTGCGCCAGCACCACATCGACCCCTCGCTCAATCGCGATCTTGGCAATTTCCTCCAGCGCAAAGGTCTGGATCCGTTCCATTGTGCCCTCGAGGGCTTCGTCAAGGGTCTGTCGTACCGACCGCACCCGCTGCTGCAGTTCGGCGGCACGGCCCTGAAATTCCTTCACATTCTGCGCGAAGACCTCCGCCGAGACAAGCGCGCGCTGCTGCTGCAGCCCTTGATCCTCCTCGCGCAGCTTATTCTCTCTTTCGGTGATATCCTGTTGCACTTTCACGGAGAGTTCCTGCAGCTGTTCCCGGGCCGAGACGACCGCGGTCGCTTCGGTCATGATCCGTTCCAGGTTAACCACGGCGATAACGGCGGGCTCGCTGAGATCCTGTGCCTCGGCAGACCCTTGCCCCAATGCCATGGCCGCGCCAACAAAGGCACCGATTGCCAAGCGCGAAAGTCTCATACCTAGAACCTCGTACCGAAGCTGAACCGAAACACTTCGGTCCTGTCGAAATCTTCTTTCAGCACCGCCTGCGCCAGGTCGAGACGCGCTGGTCCTAAGGGCGAGCGCCAGGACAGCCCAACACCAACCGAGGCCCTGATACTACCCGTATCGACAATACCCGTCCCGCTATCATCGACCGATGTCAGTGTACCAAAATCCGAAAACACCCGGGCGGTGATGCCCAGCTCCTCCGGTAGACCCAGCGGAAACTGTAGCTCGGCGGAGCCGGTCGCCGAAAGATTACCGCCAATCGCGTCATCCGTCACTATATCTCGTGGTCCCACGCCAGCACTGCTAAAGCCGCGCAGATTACTGTCGCCCACGAAAAATCGGTCCACCAGTCTGACATCTTCCCCAATTCCGACGATATAGCCCACTTCCCCGCGCAAGCTAGCCACCACGGAGGTATCGAACATCGGCAGAAAATAGCCCGCACCAAGCACATTCCGCAAATAGCTCACCGAGCCCCCGAGCCCGGCCACGTCGATTTGATACTTGCCAAAATAGCCATCCGTAGGCTCGGTCCGCCTGTCCAGGGCATCATAGAAAAACTCGTTGCTGATCACCGATGTAATGGCACTTCCCGCTTGCGACTGAATGACCCGCGACGCCGTGGCCTTGACATTGGCGATCTCTGTCCGCTCCAGCCCGTAGCGGATGTTATGGCGAATAGCATCGGTCAGTTGATAGCCTGACCGCAGGCCGACACCCGTGGCATCTTCCTCGAACGAGCTTTCATCCAGCAAATCCGTGAGCCGGCGGAACACGTCAAATCCGGCGGTAAGGTCGCGATCGAGAAAGTACGGCTCGGTAAATCTCAGATCGATCTGCTGTTGTTTTTGCGCCAGCGTAAGGCCCAAGCGCAAATCTTGCCCTCGACCCAGTAAATTCCGCTCGCGTATGGAAACATCGCTCAGCAAGCCGGCCGTGGTGGAGAAACCCGCGCCCAGCGTCAGATCACCGGTCGACTGCTCCTCCACATCGACCGTGATAATCGTCCGATCCTCTTCCGACCCGGATCCCGTTTGCACTTCGACTTTGCTGAAAAAGCCCAGATTACCGAGACTTCGGCGCGAGCGCTGGAGTTTGGCGGTGCTGAAGGCATCCCCTTCCACGAGCCGGAATTCCCGCCGGATTACCTTATCCAGGGTGCGAACATTGCCGTTGATATCGATGCGTTCCACATACACCCGTGGCCCTTCGTTGACCTCATAGGTGATGTCGATCACCCGCGCGTCCCTGTCGCGGCTCACGCGGGGCCTTATATCGACAAAGGCGAATCCGCGCGCGCCAATGGCGTCGCTGAGCACGTTGATTGTTTCATCCACCTGTTCGGCGTCGTACCACTCGCCCCCTTCGGATATCACCAGCGCCTTGAGTTCATCCGCGCTGATGTCCTTAAGGGAGCTTTCCAGGTCGATTTCGCCGAACCGATACCGCTGCCCCTCTTCGACGGTGAAGGTAATAATGAAATCCTCTTGATCCGGGGTCAGTTCCGCCACCGCCGAAGCCACCCGGAAATCCGCGTACCCCTCGGAAAGATAGAAGCGCCGCAGCAACTCCCTGTCGAAGGTCAGCCGATCCGGATCATAGGTGTCTTCAGTCGTGAAGATCTTATAAAACGCACTTTCCTCGGTCTGAATCACCCCGCGCAACGTACGATCGCTAAACAGGCTGTTGCCGATAAAACTCACCCGGCGGATGCCGGTCGCCGGCCCTTCATTGATCTCGAACACCAAATTGACGCGGTTTTGGTCCAGTTGGATCACTTTTGGATCGACCGTGGCCGCGAACCGCCCGGACCGCCGATACAACTCCAGCATCCGCGCCACGTCGGCTTGAACTTTTGTCCGGGTGAATACCACCCGCGGCCGCAGAGTGACTTCGCTTTCCAGCAATTCGTCGTCCAGGCGCTTATTGCCCTCGAAGGAGATCCTGTTGATGATCGGGTTTTCGACGACCTGAACGATCAGCCTGTCGCCTTCGCGGCGCAGCGCGACATCGGCGAAAAGGCCGGTATTGAACAGTCCCTTCAGCGAGGAATCCATAAGCTCGACGTCAAAATCATCGCCGGGCTTGACTTCCATATAGGACATCACCGTGGCCGGATCGATCCGTTGCGTACCGACGACCTCTATTTCGCTGATCCGTTCCTGCGCCACGGCCGGTTGATACGCCGGCAACAAGGCCGCTAGGCCAATCGCCAACCCCATGAATAATGGCCGCAATCGAACCGCCAGAATCGCTCTCGCCACCGTCCCCGGCACACTGCCCCCTCACCCATTTTGGCCCGCTCTTTCGTCAAGATATCAAAGCGACGAATTGCTTTATCAGCGGCAGGCGCACTAAATCGTTGAACGTGGCAAATACCATAAGCCCCAGGACGAACGCCAGCCCGATCTTGAGTCCGACATCTTGCGCCCGTTCTCCGGGAGGCTTTCCACGCACAGCCTCGTAACCATAGAACAATAGATGACCGCCATCGAGTAAGGGAATGGGAAAAAGGTTAATCAGCCCAAGATTAATTGACAGGAAGGCCGCAAAGATAATCAGCGAAGGCAAACCGGCGGCGGCGGCACTACCCGACATTTGCGCGATCCGGATCGGGCCGCCAAGCTCATCCGCCCCCCGGTCGCCGGAAACCATCTGCCCCAAAGCCGTTCCGGTGAGTGAAACAAGCCGTCCCGTCTCTCGTATCGCCTGCCAGACCGCCTGGAGAGGGTTCTGCCGCTTAAACACGCCGCCCACGCCGACAATGCCAAGCACGCCGATGCTCTGCTCGTCACCAAGCAGATCCGTCTCCATCCTGACCCCTGGTGTCGCGGCAAGTTCCACCAGTCCCCCGTCCCGCTCGACGATGATTTCCACTTCCAGACCCGGATGCAGCCGGATCAGCTGCTGCACTTCTTCAAATCGCTGGATCGACCGGCCGCTGACTTCGACGATCAAATCGCCGGGCAGCAGGCCCGCCTCGGCTGCCGCCGAATTTGGCCGTACTTCGGAAACCTGCGCCGGAGTGAACGCCTGCCCGACGGTCATGAACAACACCGCGAACACCACGATCGCGAACACGAAATTGGCAATCGGCCCCGCGGCCACGATCGCCGTTTTCTGCCCTAACCGCTTATAGAAAAACGACTCTTTCTTGTCCGCTTCACTGATTTCCTCACCGCCGTCATCATCTGGCCCCACATCGCTTTGGCCGAACATCTTGACATAGCCACCGAACGGGATGAGGCAGAATTTCCACCTTGTACCGGCTCGGTCTGTATACCCGAACAACTCCTTGCCAAAGCCGACGGCAAAGACTTCGACCCGCACGCCATTGCGCCGCGCCACCCAGTAATGGCCGAATTCATGCACGAAAACGATCGGCGTCAGCACGACCAAGAACCAGAAAACGGTAACTATGAAGCCCATCGCCGTATTTTCCCCGAAATTTTCGTGAAATTCCAGCTACCTGACCCGTAAAACAAAGGCCCAGCTACGCCAATTTTGATGCTACGGCCCAATACTTTCCCGGAGCCTAACAATGCTCATCCCTTCAAATCCATTACCAACAATGGTGCTACAACCCAATGATTACAACCCGATTGAGGGCCCGCATCGCTTCACAGAGGGGTCCTCACAAGCCACGCCGCGATCACGAAAACCGGCGCGGCCACCAATAGTCCGTCAATCCGGTCCAATATCCCGCCATGGCCGGGAATCAGGCGCCCGAAATCCTTAACGCCGAACCGGCGTTTTGCCCAGGACGCGAAGAGGTCTCCGGCCTGTCCACTGATACCCAGCACCGCCCCAAGCAGCGGCGGCCAGGCACCCATACTGCCCGTACCGAGAACCATACTCGCACCCCACCCGGCCACGGCCGCCGCGGTCAGCCCGCCGCCCAGTCCGGCCCAGGTCTTTTTCGGGCTGATAAGGGGTGCCAGCTTAGGCCCGCCGATCAGCCTCCCGGCGCCATAGGCCCCTATGTCCGTCGCCCATATCACCACCAGCAGCCACAGCATCCCGTCGCGCCCGCTGCCGTCCGCGCTCAATATGGACGCCACTGCCGCCGCCGGCAGCCCCAGATAGAGCACCCCGCCCGCCGACCAGACCGCCGGCAAACGGCGTTGCAGATCGCCGGCTGCAAACGCCAGCACCACCGCGACCACCAGCACCGCCAAACCGGCAAACCCGCCGACCGAGCCGAAGATGATGAAGACAAGGGGTCCGCCGGCAAGTGCCACCAGTCCCGCCGCACCTTCCCGGCGCGCACACAAACGCCACCACTCGGCACCAGCCCCCGTAAGCGCCACCAACACCAGCAGCTCCAGCCAGGGAGACCCGGCCCACAGCGCCCACAGCGCCACCCCACCAAGGGCCACCGCCGAGAATGTGCGCTTGAGAAGCTCCATTATCGATTAGGAGGCGACCTGCGCCCCATAGCGCCGCTCGCGGCTGCTGAACTCCCGTACTGCTTCAGCCAGATGGCGTTTATCGAAGTCAGGCCATAACACGTCCATAAAAATTAATTCGGCATAGGCAAGCTGCCACAGCAGAAAGTTGCTCAGCCTCTGCTCGCCGCTGGTTCGCACCAGCAGATCCGGGTCGGGTATGCCCGCTGTCGCCAGCGCCCGGCCGACCAACTCGGCGTCGATGTCCTCCGGCGCCAGATTACCCGATTGAACATCGCACGCTAACCTGCGAAACGCCTCGGTCAACTCCTGCCGGCCGCCATAACTTAACGCCACCGTCAGTTGCAGCCCGGTGTTCGCTGCCGTTCGCTGCTCCACATCTTCGATCAGGGTCACGATATCCCCTGCCAGCGCTTGCCGGTCCCCGATCACGCGGATCCTCACATTGTTACGGGCAAGTTCATCCGCTTCGCTGCGCAGGTAACGCCGCAGCAGCCCCATGAGGTCGTCGATCTCACGCACCGGCCGCTTCCAGTTCTCGGCACTGAAGCCGAACAAAGTCAGGTAGGCGATGCCAAGCTCGCCGGCGGCCTTGACGGTACGTTTTACCGCATCAGCACCCCGCCGGTGCCCGGCCGTCCGTGGCAGGCCGCGCGCCGCCGCCCAGCGGCCATTGCCATCCATGATAACCGCAACATGTTTTGGCACCCTGACCTCGATATCGCTACGAAAAAGAACAGTCATGTATTAGACCTGCATGATCTCCTTTTCCTTCGTCGCCAGCATTTCGTCGACTTCTTTGATGATCTTGTCGGTCAGTGCCTGAATTTCTTCGCCCCGGTCATGCTGCTCGTCCTTGGGGATTTCCCCATCTTTTTCGAGCCGCTTCAAGCTGTCCATGCCGTCGCGGCGCACATTCCGGATGGCGACGCGCGCCTGCTCCGAATACCGTCCCGCGACTTTCGACAACTCGGCGCGCCGCTCCTCGCTGAGCACCGGGATGGGCACGCGAATAAGCGTCCCGTCCGTTTGTGGATTCAACCCCAGATCGGATTCCCGAATGGACTTTTCCACCGCCTTGACCATGCTGTTGTCCCAGACCTGCACAGTCAGCATACGCGGCTCCGGCACGCTGATGGAACTAACCTGATTGATCGGCATCCGCGCGCCATAGGCCTCGACGGTGATGGCTTCCAGCAGGCCGGTCGAGGCCCGCCCGGTGCGCAACCCGGCAAATTCCTTGCGCAGCACCTCGACCGCGCCATTCATGCGCCTGGTGAGGTCTTTCAGATCCGCAGACATAGCAGCTAAATCTCCCCTTCGATAAGAGTGTAGCGCCCTTCCCCGCAGACAACGCGAGCCATCTCGCCCGGCTCTTGAATCGAGAACACCACGATCGGAATCTCGTTTTCACGGCACAACGTAATTGCCGCCGCATCCATCAATTTCAGGTCTCGGCTCAACACCGAAAGATAGCTCAATTTGTCAATCCGCTGGGCGGTCGGATTCGTCGCCGGATCCGCGCTGTACACACCGTCGACTTTAGTGCCCTTCAGCAGGGCATCACAACCCATCTCCGAAGCCCGCAGCGCTGCCGCCGTATCCGTGGTGAAGAATGGGTTACCCGTACCGGCGGCAAAAATCACCACCCGTTTTTTTTCCATATGGCGCACCGCGCGGCGCCGGATATAGGGCTCGCAGACTGTCGACATGGGAATCGCCGACATCACGCGCGTATGCACGGACCGAGTCTCCAGCGCGCTTTGCAGGGCCAGCGCGTTAATGACTGTCGCCATCATGCCCATATAGTCGGCCGAAGCCCGATCCATCCCCGCCGCCGCACCCGAGACCCCGCGAAAGATGTTGCCGCCGCCCACCACCAGGCAGATCTCGATTTCCATCCCATGAACGATTTTGACCTCGTCGGCGATCCGGTTGACCGTGGCCGGATCGAGGCCGAACTCGCGCTCGCCAATCAACGCCTCCCCCGAAACCTTGAGCAGTACGCGGCCGAAGATGGGTCTCTTAGACATGTTCTATTTTCCGCCCTGGTTGGCGGCTCACCCGTGCCGCCTGTTCACTTTGGCTGCGGGGCCCCATACCTTGGCTAGCCGCCGCGGCGGACCCTTGAGTGTTTCCAGGGTCTGGTTTTGAGCCCATCAAAACCACCCCCTGGAGCGGTCAGCGACTGAGTTTCGCCACCTCTGCGGCAAAATCATCCTCCTTGCGCGCCACCCCCTCGCCAAGTCCAAAGCGCATGAAGCCACCGATGGAAACCGTCGTGCCGACCCTTTCGGCCACGGCCTCGACAACTTTGGAGATCTTGCTCTCATTGTCGACAACGAACGTCTGTTCCAACAAGACCACTTCTTCATAATACTTTCGCAACCGCCCCTCGACCATCTTGGCGATGATCTCATCGGGTCGGCCCGACGCCTTTGCCTGTTCGCTCAACACATTGCGTTCGCGCTCCAGTGCGGCCCCGTCGACCCCGTTGATATCCAGGAATTGTGGCTGCGCTGCGGCGACATGCATCGCCAGTTGTTTCCCCAAGCCTTCCAGGCCCCCGGTCTCTCCGCTTGACTGCACACTGACCAGCACCCCGATCCGCCCCAGGCCTGGCGCGCTTTGATTATGCACATAACCCGCGACGACACCTTCCGGTACCGACAAGACGCTCACCCGCCGCAGCGTTATATTCTCGCCAATCGTCGCGATCAGGTTACTCACTTCTTCGGCGATCGTCCGGCTGCCTCCCGGATAGGTGGCCTTCAGCAGGCTTTCAAGCGACCCGTCCGATGCCAGGGCGACTTCCGCGACGGCTGACACGAACTGCTGAAACTGCTCGTTCCGGGCGACAAAGTCGGTTTCGCTGTTGACCTCCACCATGGCCCCGCGCCCGCCATCGGTACGCACGCCCACGAGCCCCTCGGCGGCCACGCGCCCGGCTTTTCTTGCCGCCGCCGAAAGTCCCTTTTTCCGCAGCCAGTCAACGGCCGCGTCCATATCGCCGCCGGATTCGCTCAGCGCCTTTTTGCAGTCCATCATGCCGGCACCGGTGGTTCCACGCAGTTCTTTTACCAGCGCAGCTGTAACTTCAGCCATTCCGTATTTCCTCAAATGCCCTAGCAGGTTGCTGAAGAAGTCCGGCGGGAATCAAAATGAAGACATTTTTCGCAGCAATTAGGAGTAGATTTGATCGCATATCGGGAATATGCGATCAAATCTACGACGCAGTGATGCGGCAATTGGATCATTTTGAGCCCGTCACGACTTTTTCAGCAACCTGCTAACTCGGCGACCAATCAAACCCGGCCCATGCACAGGCCGAAAAACTATGATGCGGGAGGTGCGCCCTCCACGGCCGGTTCGCCAGCCGCGGCGGTCACAGGTTCGGCAACAACCGCACTTTCCTCGGCAGGCGCGGTTTTCGCCCCGTCCTCACCGGCAATCTCCGGTGCTTCCGGCTCCGCCGCCGCTCCGGTATCCACCCCTGACGCGGCAAGCTCTCGCTGCAGCCCATCGATAACCGCCCCTGCGAACAAATCGCAATAGCACCTGATGGCCCGCATGGCATCGTCATTGCCCGGCACGGGATAATCCACCGAACTCGGATCGGAGTTACTATCGACAATACCGATCACGGGAATTTTCAGCTTCCGCGCCTCATGCACGGCAATCGCCTCTTTGTTGGTATCGATGACCACCAACACGTCCGGCCGGCCGCCCATCTCTTTAATCCCGCCCAGGGCAAGTTCCAGCTTGTCGCGGCGGCGCGTCAGTTTGAGCAGCTCTTTTTTGGTCAGACCGACACTTTCGTTCGACAGCCTCTCATCGAGATCGCGCAACGACCTGATCGAATGCGACATCGTCTTCCAGTTGGTCAGCATCCCACCGAGCCAGCGGTGGTTTACATAATACTGGCCACACCGTTTGGCCGCTTCCGCGACGATCTCGCTGGCCGCGCGTTTGGTGCCGACGAACAGCACCCGCCCGCCATTGGCGGCAACATCGCGAACTTGGTTCAGCGCCCCATACAGAATCGGCACGGTCTGGGTAAGGTCGATAATGTGGACCCCGTTTCGGCGGCCGAATAGATACGGCGCCATTTTCGGGTTCCAGCGTCTGGTCTGGTGCCCGAAATGCACGCCGGCTTCCAGCAGCTGGCGCATGGTGAATGTTGGGACAGCCATCCTATTGTCCTTTTCCGGTTGAGCCTCCGCGGGGAGTCATCGGGCAGCAAATCTGCCAGACACCGGAACGACCAATCGGGATATCTCCCCGTTGACCGAACCCCGCGTGTGGGTTAAGCGCGCAAGCGCCAGGGTGTGGGTTGGCGCGCGAGCGCCGGGGGCGTATAGCCCGGCCCTCCGCCAATTGCAAGGCATAATCGCCCCGCCTCAAAGCGCCTGCACATCGACGATCCCGGCCAGCGAACGGATCGCCGCCTGGATCTCCGGACCGCAATTGAACCCGCCTTTGAGCGCCACCACGATTTCCTCATCATCGGTCTGCACGACAAGGCTGACCCGCCCTTTGCCCCTGCCCACGGCCGCACGCTCTATTAGGCTCCTGAGCGGCCCCAGCGACCCTTTATCCCCGAGCCATATCTGCATACCCGTGGCCTGATCGGCCGCCACATCCTCCAGCAAAACCACCCGTTGGCCATTGAGCTTGACCTGATCGCCATCCAGCCGCGCCGCCGCCGTGATCAACAGCGGTTTGTCACCGTCCAGCAACGCCTCCGAATCTGCCAATATCTCGGAAAACAGCATGATTTCGCTCACCCCGCTGGCGTCCGACAGCTGAATGAAGGCATAACGCGAGCCCTTCTGCGAGGTCCGCAGCTGTTTGCCCAGCACCACCCCGGCCAGTTTTACCGCCGCCGCCCCGCCGGCCGCTTTCACGCTCGCCAGCAGCGCCGCCGAAGGCACGACCCCCAACCGGGCCAAGGCACCGCTATAGGCATCCAACGGATGGGCGGAGAGGTAAAAGCCGATGGCATCCAATTCTCTCTGCAACCGCTCCGCCTCGGGCCAATCCGCCAGTTCCGGCAACTGTACGGCTGGCGTCGGCCCGGCCACCCTGTCCCCGAACAGATTGGTCTGGCCCGACTTGCGGTCCTGCTGAACCGTATGCGCGTGGCTCAACAGCATATCCAGAGACGCGAAGACCCGCGCCCGATTGGCGACGAGACCATCGAACGCTCCCCCCGCCACAAGATTCTCCAACTGACGCTTATTTATGAAATGCGGGTCGATACGCCCGGCAAAATCGAATGGGTCGCCATAGGGCCCGTTCTTTTCACGCTCGGCCACCAATTGCTCCATCGCCGCCCGGCCCACACCTTTGATCGCCCCCAAGGCATAACGGATACCGTATGGCGGCCCATCCGCCCCGTCACCGGGCACATCCTCGACGATAAAGTCAGGCTCCGACCGATTGATGTCCGGCGCCAGCAATGGCACCCCCAGGCGCACCAGCTCCTGGCGGAATTCAGCCAGTTTGTCGGTATTGTTCATGTCGTAGGACATCGACGCGGCCAGAAATTCCACCGGGTAATGTGCCTTCAAATAAGCCGTTTGATAGGCCACCAGCCCATAACCGGCCGAATGCGCCTTGGGGAAACCATAACGCGCAAACTTTTCCACCAGATCGAAGACATACTCGGCCCGGTCCCTGGGCACCCCGCGCGCCACCGCGCCCTCGATAAAGGCGCCCCGCTGCGCGTCCATCTCGGCCTTGATCTTCTTGCCCATGGCCCGCCGCAGCAAATCGGCCTGGCCCAGGGTAAATCCGGCGAACACCTGGGCGATCTGCATCACCTGTTCTTGGTAGATGATGACGCCGTAGGTATCCTTGACCACCGGCTCGATGCTCTCATGCAGAAATTCCGGCTTTTCCCGGCCATGTTTGCAGGCCGTATATTTGGGAATATTCTCCATCGGGCCGGGACGGTAGAGCGCCACCAGGGCAACAATGTCCTCGAAGATATTGACCCGTGCCTCGCGCAACAATCGCCGCATGCCGGTACTTTCAAACTGGAACACGCCAGTGGTGTCCCCCCGGCTCATCAGATCAAAGGTTTTCTGATCGTCCAGCGGCAACAGCTCCAGATCCACCTCGATCCCACGGCGCGCCAACAGCTCCACCGCGCGCGTCAGCACCGTTAGCGTTTTCAGCCCCAGGAAATCGAACTTCACCAGGCCCGCCAGTTCCGCATATTTCATGTTGAATTGGGTCGCCATGAAGGGCGAGCGCGGGTCCTGGAACAGCGGCACCAATTCTTGCAAGGGACGGTCGCCAATGACCACCCCGGCCGCATGGGTGGACGAATTCCGGTACAGCCCCTCCAGCTGCAACCCGATATTCAGCAGTTGCGCCACCGCTTCGTCGTCGCGGCGCATCTCTTGCAGCCGCGGCTCTTGTTCGATCCCTTGCGCCAGGCTTACCGGATTGGCCGGGTTACTCGGCACCATCTTGCTAATCCGGTCCACTTGCCCATAGGGCATCTCCAGCACCCGCCCAACGTCGCGCAAGACGGCCCGCGCCTGCAGTTTGCCGAAGGTGATGATCTGGGCGACCCGGTCGGCACCATATTTATCCTGCACATACCCTATCACCTCGTCGCGCCGGTCCTGGCAGAAGTCGATATCGAAATCCGGCATCGATACCCGATCCGGGTTCAGGAAACGCTCGAACAGCAAACCCCACCGCAACGGGTCGAGATCGGTAATCGTCAAGGCCCAGGCGACCACCGAACCCGCCCCCGATCCACGCCCGGGGCCCACCGGAATACCCTGGCGCTTCGCCCATTTGATAAAGTCGGCGACGATCAGGAAATAGCCGGCAAATCCCATATCCACGATTACATCCAGCTCGAACTTCAGCCGTGCGCGATAGCGTTCCCCCACTTCCTCGCGTGCCGCCGCGGCCATATCTTCGCTGTAGACATGACGCTGCAGGCGTACCTCGAGCCCGGCTTCCGCTTGCCCCCTGATTTCTTCGGCCTCGCTCAACCCGCTCTCGGTTTCGAACGGCGGCAATATCGGCTCGCGGGACGTCGGCATATAGGCGCAGCGCCGGGCCACCGCCAGGGTGTTGTCCACCGCCTCGGGCAGGTCGGCGAATAACGCCCGCATCTCCTTGGCGGTCTTGAAACGATGCTCCGGTGTCACCCGCCGCCGCTCTGTTTGCGATACATAATTGCCGCCGGCAACACACAGCAGTGCGTCATGAGCTTGATACATGCCCGCATCGGCAAAAAACGGCTCATTTGTGGCCACCAGCGGCAAATCGCGGCGATAGGCCAGATCGACCAGTCCAGCTTCGATCTGATCTTCAACCGCTAGGCCGTGCCGTTGCAGCTCAACATAGAGACGGCCCGGAAACAGCGCCTCCAGCCGCTCGGTCATCGCCACGGCTTCCGGGCCTTGCCCGTGCGCCAGCAACCGGCCCACCGCACCCTTCGGCCCGCCGGTCAGGGCGATCAAGCCGTCGCTCTTGCCCTCGAAATCGTCCAAACTCAGTTGCGGATCCTGCCCCGGCTCGCCCTCCAGGAAGGACTTGCTCACCAGAGACATTAAATTCCGGTATCCGGCTTCGTTCTGCACCAGAACCACCAGTTGATCGGGTTCCGGCCCCTTCCCGGTCATCCCGCCGGCATCCCGCGCCGTGCTGATCGCCAGTTGGCACCCGATGATCGGCTGCACCCCCGCGCCGGCTGCCGCCATGGCGAACTCAAGGGCGCCAAACAGGTTACCCGAATCGGCAATCGCCACCGCCGGCATCTGCTCGCGCACGCAGGCCGCCACAAGGTCGGGGACCTTGATCGCGCCCTCGGTCAGGGAAAAGGCGGTATGCACTCGAAGATGAACGAAATCGGCGTGAGAAGGCATGCGCTCTATTGCCAGGCTGCTTCGATATGCCCCTCGCGCAGGGTAATCGCCCGGTCCATGCGTTTGGCCAGATCGAAATTATGCGTCGCCACCAGCGCCCCCAATTTAGTCTCCCGCACCAAATCCACCAGTTGCCCGAAGACATCCTCGGCCGTCGGCGGGTCGAGATTACCGGTCGGCTCGTCGGCCAGCAGCACGCGTGGTTTATTGGCGATCGCCCGCACGATGGCGACCCGCTGCTGCTCGCCGCCACTGAGCTTCGCCGGCCGGTGCGTAACCCGTTCGGCCAGGCCCATCGCCGTCAGCAATTTCAGCGCCTCCTCCCGGGCCGCTTTGCGGCTGAACCCATTAATCATCTGCGGCAACATGACATTTTCCAGCGCTGAAAATTCCGGCAGCAAATGATGAAACTGATAGATGAAACCAAGGCGCGTCAGTCGCAGCCGCGTCCGCCCGGCCTCCGAGAGCCCCCCACAATCGGTACCGCCAATAGTGACCGCGCCGGCATCGGGCCGTTCCAGCAACCCGGCGATATGTAGCAATGTCGACTTGCCCGACCCGGAGGGCCCCACCAGTGCCACCATTTCGCCCGGCTCGATGGACAAGGAGACATCGCGCAGAATTTCAAGCGATTGCCCGGCCTGCGTGAATGTCCGCGCCACCGCGGTGAGTGCGAGCGCCGGCGAACCACCCTCACTCATAACGCAGCGCCTCCACGGGATCGAGCCTCGCGGCCCGCCAGCTTGGATAGATCGTCGCCAGCAGCGACAAACCAAGCGCCATTAGAATGACGGTGACCACTTCCGCCGGATCGACCTCGGCCGGCAGCTGACTCAGGAAATAGACCTCCGCGGAAAACAATTCTGTTCCCGTCAGACCTTGCAGGAATTGCCGAATGCTCTCGATATTGGCGGCGAACGCCAACCCCAATATTGTCCCCAGCACCGTCCCCACCACACCGATACTCGCTCCGGCAATGAAGAAGATCCGCATCACCATCCCCCGCGACGCCCCCATCGTCCGCAATATGGCGATATCGGCACCTTTATCCTTCACCAGCATGATCAGGCTGGAGACAATATTGAAGGCGGCAACCAGGATAATCAGCGTCAGGATCATAAACATCACATTACGTTCGACCTGTAACGCATTGAAAAAACTCGAATTAGCCTGCTGCCAATCGAACAGCCGCGCGCGCAGCCCCACCACTTGGTCCAGCGCCGGCCGCACCTCCGCCACCCGATCGGCATCGTCGATCAATACTTCCAGTTGGCTCACCGCGTTCGTCAGCTGAAAATATGTTTGCGCGGCGGCGATGGGCATGAACACAAAACTATTGTCATATTCGAACATCCCCACTTCGAACGTCCCCACCACGGTGTAGGCCCGTACCCGCGGCACGGTGCCGAACGCGGTGGTGATCCCTTGCGGCGAAACCAGCGTCACTTTGTTACCCGGCACAAGACCCAGATTGCGCGCCAGCGCGCTGCCCAGAATGACCGCGTCATCGCCCCCAAATGCGTCCAGCGCCCCTTCCGACGTCCCCTCCGCGACAATCGTGCGCGCCCGCAAATCCTCCTGTGTTACACCGCGAACCATGGCCCCTGCCGACCGCGTCCCGTTGGTCGCCAGGACCTGCCCCTCGACCAGCGGCGTCACCGACACCACATCGTCGATCTGCAGCAATTCCGCCTGCAATTCCTCATAGTTGGTTAACTCGCCCTGCACGCCCATCACCGCGAAATGGCCGTTCAGCCCGATGATCCGCCCCAACAGCTCGGAACGGAACCCGTTCATCACCGACAGCACGATGATCAGCGTCGCCACGCCCAACGCGATGCCCAGCAGGGAGAACAGCGCGATTACCGAAATAAAGCCTTCTTGCCGGCGCGCCCGCATATAGCGCCCGGCGACCATCCATTCAGCCCGGGAGAACATCACAGCCTCGCGTTATGATTCTTGCCAGCTTTCAGCCACCCGCTTTGGCGGTGATCCAATTGCGGATCTCGTCCAGTGACAATTCATCGGTGGCACCGCCGGCACGTGGCTGCAGCTCCACCTTGCCATTCTTGAGACCGCGCGGTCCGATAGTGATACGCCAGGGCAGCCCGATCAGTTCCATGTCGGCGAATTTGCCCCCGGCCCGCTCGTTACGGTCGTCATAGAGGACGCTAAGCCCGGCGCGTTGTATAAACCCGTAAAGGTCATCGCCCGCGGTATCGCAATCCCTGTCGCCTGACTTCAGATTGACTAGGCCGATGAGATAGGGCGCCACCGATTCCGGCCAGATGATGCCTTTGTCATCATGGCTGGCCTCGATGATCGCCCCGGCCAGCCGCGATACACCGATGCCATAGCTGCCCATCTCAAGCGCCACCCGTTTGCCGTCGGGCCCCTGTACCACGGCACCCAAAGGTTCGGAATATTTCGTCCCGAAATAGAATATATGGCCGACTTCGATACCCCGTGCCGTCACCAGTTGATCTTCGCCCACCGGACATTTGTCCGCCACATGCATATCATCGGTCGCCGCATAATACGCCGTCCATTTGTCGATCACCGGTTGCAAATCCGCGTCATAGTCCAGCTCCGCGCCCGGCACGTCCATCTCCAGCAACGCCTTGTCGCAAAATACCGCACTTTCGCCCGTATCGGCCAAAACCACGAATTCATGACTGAGGTCGCCGCCAATGGGTCCGGTATCCGCGCGCATGGGAATCGCCTTCAGCCCCATGCGTTTGAAGGTTCGCAGATAGGCGACGAACATCTTGTTGTAGGAATGCCTGGCGGCGGCGAAATCCAGATCGAAGGAATAATTATCCTTCATTAGGAACTCGCGCCCCCGCATGACACCGAAACGCGGCCGCACCTCATCGCGGAACTTCCACTGGATGTGATAGAGATTCAGCGGTAGATCGCGATAGCTCGAAAGATCGGACGCGAGAATATCGGTGATCAGCTCTTCGTTGGTCGGCCCGTAGAGCAAGTCCCGGTCATGCCGGTCCCTGATCCGCAACATCTCTTTGCCGTAATCCTCATAGCGCCCAGACTTGCGCCACAGATCGGCCGACTGGATTGTCGGCATCAGGATTTCCTGCGCGCCCGAGGCGTCCTGTTCCTCACGCACGATTTGCTCGACCCGCTTCAGCACCCGCAGTCCCAGCGGCAGCCAGCTATAGATACCCGCACTGGCTTGCCGAACCATGCCGGCGCGCAGCATCAGCCGGTGCGACACGATCTGCGCTTCCGCGGGAGTCTCTCTCAATGTCGGCAGGAATAGTCGGGAGCGGCGCATGACGGTCCTGATCGGTGGCGGTTTGGCCGCGCACAGTAGGCAAAGCCCTTCCGGCTGTCTATGGCTGCTGGCTGTTAGCCGCCGCCCGACGCCGCCTGGCAGAGCCTGGCCAACTCATTCTCGGCATTATTACCCAATGGCTGCCCGTTGAAGGTGGCGCGGCCCTGACGGTCCACCACCACCGATCCCACTTGGATTTCGCCGCTATAGTTGGCATCGCCGCGTTTCGGCACCCCAAACCGCTTGGCCATATCCACGGTAATCGGAATTTCGAATTTTTCCGGCAATTGCAATGCCGAACCACCGCCATACTCAGCCGAAGCAACAGGCCGGCCCCGCGAGTCGACCCCTGGCTGATAGGCAACACTCCCGTCCGGAATATACCGCAGGAGCCGGCTGCAGCTTTCCGGGGAGACGGTGATCACATCGGCCGAAACCGGCGCTGAGACCGCGAAAACGGCGATGGCAAGCATAATACGGTGTGCCGACATACGACCCATCGTGGCGCTAACGCCTTAACAAATTGGTAACATCTTCGCCAAATTCCTGTTGTCGGGTCTCCCATGGACGCGAGGTTGCGCCCTAATTGTCCGGGCCGAAAGCCCTCAGGCGCTGCGGCTCGGCGCACAACTGGGGGAGACAGAAAATCGCCATTGTCTTGGGTATCTTGGGCACCACCGTGCTCAGCATTGTCTTCGGGCTCAGTGAGTTCCAGGGCATCGTCTCGGCGCCGCCGAACCCGGCCCCCACCTTCCTGCAACTCGATATCGCCGGCGCTCTTGATGTGACGCTCATATCGGTGATCTTCGCCTTCCTGTTTGTCGATCTTTTCGATACCGCCGGCACATTGGTTGGCGTTTCCCACCGCGCCGGTCTGCTCGACGAAAAGGTAATCTGCCGCGCCTCGGCAAGGCTCTCACCGCCGATAGTAGCGCCTCTATCGTCGGGTCTTTGTTCGGCGCCTCCACCACCAGCTATATCGAGAGTGCCGCCGGAGTCCGCACCGGCTTGACCGCCGTCGCCGTCGCCATTCTTTTTCTGCTGGCATTGTTTCTGGCCCCCCTTGCCAACACCGTCCCACGTTTTGCCACGGCCCCGACGCTGCTTTTTCGCCGGCGTCATCATGGCCGAGGGCCTGATCGAAGTCGTCTGGGAAGACGTAACCGAATATGTCCCGGCGGTCGTAACGGCCCTCATCATGCCGTTTGCTTTTTCCATCGCGGAAGGCATCGCCATCGGCTTCATCGTCTATGCCACCATCCAGGGTTCAGAATCGTCTGCCGGCTCAAGCCCGCCTGGTTGATTTCCGGAACCAGCCGCTCGAACAGGGCCCGCTCGTTAGCCCCTAACTGGGACGCACCCGGTCACCGAATATCGAGATCACGCCGGTCTCAACCGCCCAAAAAACAACCGCGAAAACCAGCGTCGCAATGAGCGTTGTCACCCCGACTTTCAGCAACAGCCTCGGATTTGCCGGCGCCCCCGGATCACCCCCCGGCTTAACGTCATCAGACCGGCGGATCCCGAATGGCAGCACCATGAACAGCACCAGCCACCATATGATGATGTAGACAACGACCGCACTGACCGGATTCATAGCGTTAGGCCTGTTCTAGTTCGATAAGAGTGCCGCAAAAATCCTTGGGCTGCAGAAACAAGACTTGTTTGCCATGCGCACCGCGTCTTGGTTCGCCATCCCCCAGCACGCGCGCACCCGCACCTACCAGCTTATCCCGCGCCGCCGCGATATCGGCGACCTCGTAACAAACATGATGCAGTCCGCCTCCCGGATTGCGCTCCAGAAAACGCCGGATCGGTGAATTCTCCCCCAACGGATGCAACAGCTCGATTTTCGTATTTTCCAGCGTCACGAACACGGTCGTGACACCATGCTCGGGCAGATCCACCGGCGCCGAGACTTGGCCACCCAACAGTTCGCGATAGACCTGAACGGCCGCGGCAATATCCGCCACCACGATCGCCACATGATTGAGACGCCCGATCATGGCGCCCCCGGAATTCGCACCAGATGCACGTCCACCGACGGCTTTTTCCCCATCTCCACCCGAAAGAACCGCCGTACCGCGCGATAAGTCGTCTCCCTGATGGTCCCGTCATCCCGCGACGACCTGTCGGATAGACCATCGAGCGCCTCGTGGATATCCGCCAGCAAATCCTCCAACAGCGCCGCGTCCCCGTCGCCGTTGCTCAGCAATCCCGGCGCCGAGAGTTGCGGGTCGGCCAACAGATTGCCTTCCAGGTCGACCACGAGACTCAACACCGCACTGCCATGCCATAACATCCGCTGCCGGTTACGAATGCCCTCGCCCGACAACGAGACAAGACGCGTCCCGTCCAGAGCCAGCCGGCCATGAGTAACCTGGCCTATCACTTCCGGCTCGTCCCCTGGCGCCAGTTTCAGAACGTCGCCATTGGTCACCACCGGCGTATGCGGCACCTGGCAGGCCTGAGCCAGTTCCGCATGGGCCAGCATATGTTTGATTTCACCATGCACCGGAACCGCGATTCGCGGCCGCACCCATTGATACATGCTGATCAGCTCATCCCGGGCCGGATGCCCCGATACATGCACGAAATGGTCCTGGTTGGTCACCACATCGACCCCCAGTTGCAGCAGCTGGTTGTGCAAACGGCCGATCGACTTCTCGTTGCCGGGAATTTCCCGCGACGAGAACACCGCCACATCCCCTTCTTCCAGACTGATCCTCGGATGATCGCCCCGCGCGATCCGGGGCAAGGCGGCCCGTGGTTCACCCTGACTGCCTGTGCAAATCAGCAATTGTCGATCTCTGGGAATGCCACCCACATCATATTCGGTAACGAAGTCGGGCAGACCCGACAAATAACCGGTCTCCCGGGCCGCCTCGGTAATACGCCACAGCGACCGTCCAACCAGGATCACCCGACGGTCATGGGCCGCCGCCACTTCGGCAATCGTCTGCACCCGCGCGATATTACTGGCGAAGCAGGCAAAAACGACTCGGTTTTTATACCCGCCCACCAAATCCATCAGGCTCTCGCGTACCGCCGATTCCGACCCGGAATCTCCTTCCACCAGCGCGTTGGTGGAATCGCAGATCATCGCCAGCACGCCCTCGTCGCCGAGCCGCCGCAATGCCGCCTCGTCCGCCAGATCGCCGATCAGCGGATCCGGGTCCAGCTTCCAGTCCCCCGTGTGCAAAACTGCGCCGGCCCCCGTACGCACGACAACCGCGTTTGGCTCCGGTATCGAATGGGTCAGCGTAATGAGTTCCAAATCGAACGGCCCAACCGCGAACCGCCCCGACATGGGGACTTCCGTGATCGTCACCTGACCGTCCAGGCCCGCCTCTTCAAGCTTGCGCCGCAGCAGTGCCGCGGTGAACGCCGTTGCATACAGCGGACAGCGAAGCAGCGGCCACAGATGGGGCACGGCACCGATATGATCCTCATGGGCGTGGGTCAGCACCAAACCCGCCAATTGCGCCTTGTGTCGGACGATAAATGCCGGGTCCGGCATGATCACATCGACGCCGGGCGTACTGGCATCGCCGAAAGTGACGCCACAATCGATCATCAGCCATTGGCCGCCATAACAATACAGGTTGAGATTCATACCGATCTCACCGGCCCCGCCCAAGGGCAGAAAGATCAGTTCATCGTCGCGCCAGCTGATTTCGGAATCCACATTGACCGCCACCCTCAGCCCTCGACATTGCGGTGATAAATTTCCACCAGCCCACGCATCGTCAGGTCGCCCTGAACGTCATCGATAACCTCGGTGACATCCGCGATCATCCGCGCCAGGCCGCCGGTGGCGACCACGATCATCGGCTCGCCATACTCCTCGCGAATGCGCGCGACCATGCCCTCGACCATCGACACATAGCCCCAGAATATCCCCGATTGCATCGCCGACACGGTTGTATCCCCGATCACTTTCTCCGGCCGGCCGACCGCGATTCTGGGCAGCTGTGCGGCCGCCATGCACAGGGCCTCCACCGAAAGATTGGTCCCCGGCGCGATCACCCCGCCGCAATAATCCCCGGCTGCACTAATGATGTCGAATGTCGTCGCCGTACCGAAATCGATGACGATCATCGCCCCTTTATGATGCTGGTGAGCGCCCACCGCGTTCACCAACCTGTCCGCCCCCACTTGCTCGGGGCGTTTTATCAGGATTTTCAGGTCCAGCTTGACCGACTTGTCCCCCACTACCAGCGGTTCGGTATTGAAATAATTGCGGCTCAGTGCCAAGAGTTCAAACTCCGCCGACGGCACCACATTGGCGATAATCGCCGCTGTAATGTCACCGGTAGCGATATTCTTCAGGCCCATCAGCTGCGTCAGCCACACCGCATACTCATCGGCCGTGCGGTGAGCATCGGTCGCCGCCCGCCACAATCCGCGCTCCTGGTCGCCGTCGAATACCGCGAAAACCGTATTCGTATTGCCACAATCTATGGTCAGCAGCATCGCTTGTGCCTCAAGCCGCGACCGGGAACACATCGCCCGACGTAATCACGCGGCGGCCCTCCGCGCTTTCAAGCAGCATAGCGCCATTCCGGTCCAGATCGACAAACCGCCCCGCCAACTCGCCCTTTTGAGTTCTGACGACCACCTCGCCGCCAAGATTAGCGGCCCGCTCGAGCCAAGCTTGGCGGACCGGGGAAAAACCATCCCGCTCCCAGCACTCGACCCAGACCGCCAGCCGCCCCACGATCGCCGCCAGCAGCGTCTCCACATCGACCTCCCCGCCGGCTGCCCGAACACTCGTCGCCCTGATGCCGGGGCCTTCGGGGTAGCTCGCCACATTCACCCCCATACCCACCACCAGCCAGGCCAGCGATCCAGCCCCGTCCGAGGCACTCTCCAGCAGAATGCCGGCCAGCTTTTCGCCACCGAGCAACACGTCGTTTGGCCACTTTAACATCGCCGCCGGCACCGTCGGCGCGCACGCCTCGACCCCTTCGGCGACCGCCAGGCCCACCGCAAAACTAAGCTGCATGATACTCGCCGCTTTGCCTGCGGGCCTCAGCACGACCGATGCATAGAGGTTTCCGGCGGGCGAGGCCCAGGACCGTCCATGACGGCCCCGTCCCACCGCCTGTTCCCGTGCCCAAACGATTGTCCAAGCTTTCGCCCCGGCCGCCGCCAGGACCTTTGCCTCGTCATTGGTACTGGTGACACACGCGCGGGCAATGACTTCGCAACCCGCCGGAAATCCACCCCCGGTCATGCGCTAAAGAGGACCCGAACCGCCTGCCCCGCGCCATCGAGCACCGGCGACAAAATGAGGAAAAACAGCAGCGTCACCACCCCGGTACCCACCAGGATCGCCGATATCTCCCGCCCCGGTTTGTCGAAGGCATCCGCCGGTTCATCGAAATACATCACTTTCACGATGCGCAGATAATAGAACGCCGCCACGACGCTGGTCAGCAGGCCGACCACGGCCAGCATATAGAGTTCAGCCTCGATCGCCGCCAAAAACACATAAAACTTGCCGAAGAAACCGGCCAGCGGCGGAATGCCGGCCATCGAGAACATGAACACCGAGAGCACGAAGGCCATCGCCGGATTGGTCCGGCTCATCCCGGCAAGCTCATCGATACCTTCGACCATGCGTCCTTGCCGGCGCATCGCCAGAATGCAGGCAAAGGCGCCGGTATTCATGAACAGATAGATTGTCAGATAGAGCAATACCGCCTGCGCCCCGGTCTCACTCCCGGCCGCCAGCCCGACCAGCACATAACCCATGTTACCGATTGAGCTATAGGCCATCATCCGCTTTATATTGTTCTGATTGATCGCCGCCAGCGATCCCAGGACCATGGAAGCCAGCGAGATGAAGACGATCACCTGTTGCCACTGGTCTATCAGCCCGCCGAACGGCCCGAACATGACGCGCACGAACAGCACCATCGCGGCGATCTTCGGCGCCACCGCGAAGAAAGCGGTGACCGGCGTCGGCGCGCCTTCATAGACATCGGGTGTCCACATATGGAACGGCACCGCCGAAACCTTGAACGCCAGGCCCGCCACGATGAACACCAGCCCGACCACCACGCCCACCGGCTGGGTACCGCCCTCGTTGGCCGCGAACACCGTGATCAAGCTGTCGAAACTGGTGGTGCCGGCGAAGCCGTACACCAGCGACATGCCGTAAAGTAGAATGCCCGAGCTCAACGCGCCCAGCACGAAATATTTCAGCCCCGCCTCCGACGACCGCAACGTGTCGCGCCGGAACGCCGCGATCACATACAGCGACAGGCTCTGCAACTCGATGCCCATATAGAGCGATATGAGATCGTTCGCCGAAACCATCATCAGCATGCCCACCACGGCATAGACGATGAGAACGGAATACTCGAACTTGTTGATCCGCGCCCGCTCATTGTACGAAATCGCCAACAGCAGCGTCAGGGCGGCACCCAGCAATATCAGGATCTTGGCGAAAACGGCGAAACTATCGACGACGAACAGGGCATTGAATGCCAGCGTCGTTTGCCGTGCCCCGATCAGCACCAGCACCGCGGCCACCAGGAACGACATTGCGGCCAGCCAGGCGACCAACGTCCCGGATTCTGTTTTGCGGAAAGCCCCCAGCATCAGCAGTGCCATACCGACGACCGCCAGGAAAATCTCCGGCAACCCGGTCCCCATATCGGCAAGGATCGTCACTTCGCCCTCCTAACGCTCTGCAAAACTGGGCGTGTCGGCGGCCGCCAGCGCAGTCTGGTAGTTATCGACAATGTTCTGAACCGCGACGTCGAAGACGTCCAAAACCGGTTGCGGATAAATGCCCAGCCACAACACCAGCACCACCAGAGGCGCGAAGATCGCGATCTCTCGCGGCTCAAGATCGAGCAAAACCTTGAGCTTCTCCTTCTCCAATTTGCCGAAAATAACCCGCCGGTAGAGATAGAGCATATAGACCGCCCCCAGGATGATGCCCGTCGTTGCCAGGAAGGCCACGCCGGTATTGACCTGGAACACGCCCACAAGCACCAGGAATTCGCCCACGAACCCGCTCGTACCCGGCAGGCCCACCGATGCCAGCATGAAGATCATGAATACGAAGGCATAACGCGGCATGCGCTCCGCCAACCCGCCATAGTCCGAGATCTCACGGCTATGCACCCGGTCATAGACGACACCGACGCCCAGGAACAACGCCGCCGATATCAGCCCGTGGCTGATCATTTGGAATATCGCGCCCTGCAGGCCCTGCTGGGATTCCCAGTGTCACGAAACCCATATGGGCCACCGACGAATAGGCGATGAGTTTTTTCATATCCTCCTGGGCCAGGGCCACCAGGGAGGTGTAAATGATTGCCACCACCGACAGCGAGAAGACCAGCGGCGTGAACGCTTCCGAGGCCAAGGGCAGCATCGGCAGCGAAAACCGCAGGAAGCCATAGCCACCCATTTTCAGCAGCACGGCGGCCAGAATGACCGAGCCCGCCGTCGGCGCTTCCACATGGGCATCGGGCAGCCAGGTATGCACCGGCCACATGGGCAGCTTCACCGCGAAGGAGGCAAAAAACGCAAGCCACAGCCACATCTGCAGATTGACCGGCAGGCTCAGCGTCATCAGCGTCGGGATATCGGTCGTCCCCGCCTGCAGATACATCGTCAACAACGCCGCCAGCAGCAGAACCGACCCGGCAAGCGTGAACAGGAAGAACTTGAACGCCGAATAGACCCGTCGCGGCCCGCCCCAAATCCCGATAATGAGGAACATGGGGATCAGCACGGCTTCGAAGAATATGTAAAACAGCACGAAATCGAGCGCCAAGAAGGTGCCGATCATCAGCGTCTCAAGCACCAGGAAGGCGATCATATATTCCTTCACCTTCGAGGTGACCGCTTTCCACGACGCCAACACGCAAATCGGCGTCAGCAGGGTCGACAACAGCACGAAGAACAGCGAGATGCCGTCGACACCCAGACTGTAGGAGATATTGAACGCGGGCAGCCACTCGCGCTTTTCGACCATCTGGAACCCGGCTGTCGACGAGTCGAAATTCAACCAGATGATCAGGCTCAGCGCGAACGTCCCCAGCGAGGTCCAGAGAGCCGCATAGCGCGCATTTCGCGCCACGATTTCCTCATCGCCCCGCACGATGACAACGATCAGCAGCGCCCCCGCCAAAGGCAGGAACGTCGTCAGGCTCAGTAAGGGAAAACTACCCATCCCGTGGTCTCCCTAACCGGGCTGTACAAAAAGATACCAGGAGACCAGCCCCGCCACGCCGGCCAGCATGGTGAACGCATAGTGATACAAATATCCTGATTGCATGCGTCCCGCCCGGCGCGCCAAACTCAGCGCCGCCGCGGCAACGCCGTCGGGGCCCACCCCATCGATCAGCGCCCCGTCTCCGGACTTCCATAGGCCCCGGCCAAGCACGAACATCGGCCTGACGAACAGCCGGTCGTAAAGCTCGTCGAAATACCATTTGTTGAGAATGAACCGGTAGATCCCCCGCATCCGCGCCGCCAGCATGGCCGGCAGACCCGGTATCACCATATACATGACCCAGGCCAAGACGATACCGGCGACCGCCACGACAGTCGGCGCTTTTACCACCCAGCCGGGCAGACCCGCATGCGCCGCCTCGATCGAGGCATTCTCAGGCAGCACCAATATGGACTCCCGCCAGAACCCATCCATCCCGTCGCCGGTGAATGTCTCCACCGCCAGATACCCTGAGAAGATGGCGCCAAGAGCCAGCACCACCAGCGGTATGATCATTACCGGCGGCGACTCGTGCGCCGCCTCGAATATCTGCGGGTCGGCTCGGGTCGGGCCATGGAATGTCATGAACAACACCCGCCACGAATAGAACGCCGTCATCAGCGCCGCCGCGATGCCTGCCCAGTAGGCGTATAACCCCAACCCTGTCGCCGACGCGAACGCCGATTCCAGAATTATATCCTTGGAATAGTATCCGGCGAAGAACGGCACCCCCGCCAGCGCCAGGCTGCCAATCCACATCAATATGGCCGTCACCCGCATTTTCGAGAACAGGCCGCCCATTTTCCGCATGTCCTGTTCGTCTTGCATGCCGTGAATGACACTGCCGGCACCCAGAAACAGCAGTGCCTTGAAAAACGCGTGGGTCATCAGATGAAAGATCGCCGCCTGATAGGCCGAAACGCCGATGGCGAAAAACATGTAGCCAAGCTGGCTCACTGTGGAATAGGCGATCACCCGTTTGATATCGTTTTGCACCAGTCCAATGGTTGCCGCGAAGAACGCCGTCGACGCCCCGACGATTACCACGATGATCAGCGCGATCGGCGCGTATTCGAATATCGGCGACATCCTCGCCACCATGAACACGCCGGCGGTAACCATCGTTGCCGCATGGATCAGCGCCGATACCGGTGTCGGACCCTCCATGGCATCGGGCAGCCAGGTATGCAGACCGATTTGCGCCGACTTGCCCATCGCCCCCACGAACAGCAGGATCGCAATGGTCGTCAGCACGTCGACATTGAAACCAAGGAAGTTGAAACTCTGCCCCACCAGGCTCGGCGCCGCCTCGAATACCGGATCGAAGTCCAGCGTGCCGAAGGCGAAAAACACCCCGAATATACCCAGGATAAACCCGAAATCGCCAATACGGTTGACCACGAAGGCTTTGATCGCCGCCGCATTCGCGCTGTCCCGGTCAAACCAGAACCCGATGAGCAAGTAGGAGGAGACACCCACACCCTCCCAACCGAAGAACAGCTGCAGGAAATTGTCCGCGCTCACCAGCATCAGCATGAAAAAAGTGAACAGGCTGAGGTAAGCCATGAACCGCGGAATGCCCCGATCGTGGCTCATATAACCGATGGAATAGACATGTACCATCGAGGACACCACCGTCACGACGAACACCATCACCGCCGTCAGGGTATCGAACCGCAAGGACCAACTTGCCTGCAACGCGCCGGAATCTATCCAGGTAAACAGCTCGATCGTGCGCTCATTCCCCAGCAGGGCGACATCGTAGAACAGCACGCTACCCAATATTGCCGAGGCCAGCATCGGCAGTACCGTGGCCAATTGGGCCCCCCGGTCGCCCAGGCGCCTGCCCGTCGCCGCGACGATCAGGCAGCCGGCGAGAGGCAGAAAAACCACCAATACATGCATCGGGCTAGCCCTTCATCATATTGATATCTTCCACCGCGATGGAGCCGCGGTTGCGGAAATACACCACCAGAATCGCCAGCCCGATGGACGCTTCCGCCGCCGCGACGGTCAACACGAACAGCGCAAAGATTTGCCCCACCAGATCGCCGAGACTGGCCGAGAACGCCACCAGATTGATATTCACGGCCAATAGCATGAGTTCGATCGACATCAGGATGATGATCACATTCTTGCGGTTCAGGAATATCCCGAAGATGCCCAGCGTGAACAGGATCCCGGCGACGGTCAGATAATGGGCTAAACCGATCTCCAGCATCACGCACCACTCCCCGTCGGCACTTTCTTGACTTCGATCACATCGGCCGCGCGCCGGTCGAGCTGGTTCGAGATCACTTGCCGTTTAACCCCGTCGCGCCGCCGCAAGGTCAACACGATCGCCCCTATCATCGCCACCAGCAGCACCAGTCCGGCGGCTTGGAACAGGTAGATGAAATCCGTATAGATCAACCGCCCAAGAGCCTCTGTATTGCTCATTTCGCTCAGCGGCGGCGTCGGCGAAACGGCCACCGCGGTGGCCTCGGACGAAATCACCCAACTGCCGAATATCAAGACAAGTTCGGCCAGCAGCACCAGACCGATCGCCGCCCCGATGGGCAGATACTGCAAAAATCCGCTCCGCATCTCGGCGAAGTTGATATCCAGCATCATCACCACGAACAGGAACAAGACCGCCACCGCGCCCACATAGACGACGACCATGATCATTGCCAGGAACTCCGCCCCCAGCAGCACGAACAGCCCGGCGGCATTGAAGAATGTCAGGATCAGATACAGCACCGAATGCACCGGGTTGCGGGCCGAGATAACCATCGCGCCCGAAGCCACCGCCACCGCCGCGAACAGATAGAACGCCAGCGCCTGAATGATCATCGGCGACCCCAATCCGCTTTACCAACCAACATCCTGCTCTCCGTCGCCGGCCGCTCAGCGGTAAGGCGCATCGGCTCTCAGCGCTTGCGCGATCGCGGTTTCCCAGCGGTCGCCGTTTTCCAGCAGCTTTGCCTTGTTGTACATCAACTCCTCGCGCGTCTCGGTCGCGAACTCGAAATTCGGTCCCTCGACGATCGCGTCCACCGGACACGCCTCCTCGCAAAATCCGCAATAGATGCACTTGGTCATATCGATGTCGTAACGCGTCGTCCGGCGGCTGCCGTCGTCGCGCGGTTCCGCCTCGATGGTGATCGCTTGTGCCGGACAGATCGCCTCGCACAATTTGCACGCGATACAACGTTCCTCGCCGTTCGGGTAGCGCCGCAACGCATGCTCGCCCCGGAAGCGCGGGCTGATCGGCCCCTTTTCGTAGGGATAGTTCAGCGTCACCTTGCGTTTGAAGAAATAGCGCAGCGTCAGCCACATGCCCGCGGCAATCTCACCCAGCAGCAGTGCCCGCGCGTTCCGATCGATAAATGCCATGGCTCTCTCCCGCCCGCCTTACGCCGGTAGCCAGTCGAAGGCCACGAGCACGCCGGCCGTCAACACCACCCAAAGCAGCGAGAACGGCAGAAAAACCTTCCAGCCCAGGCGCATCAGTTGATCGTAGCGGTAACGCGGCAGCGTCGCCCGAACCCACAGGAAAACAAACAGGATCATCGCGATTTTCAGGGCAAACCACACCACCCCGGGAATCCAGGTGAACGGGGCGATGGCAAATGGCGGCAGCCACCCGCCCAGGAACAGGATCACCGTCATCGCGCTCATCAAAATCATGCTGATATATTCGCCCAGGAAGAACAGCGCGAAGGCCATCGACGAATATTCGACATTATAGCCCGTGACCAGCTCCGCCTCTGCCTCCGGCAGATCGAATGGCGCCCGGTTGGTTTCCGCCAACGCCGACACCACGAAAATCACGAACATGGGGAACAGCGGGATAAAGAACCAAACGGTCTCCTGCGCCCGCACGATGTCGGAAAGATTGAGCGACCCCGCCACCAGCAGCACCGTAACGATGACGAAGCCGATAGAGACTTCGTAGGAGACCATTTGCGCCGCCGAGCGCAATGCCCCCAAAAACGCGTATTTCGAGTTCGACGCCCAGCCCGCCATGATGATGCCATAGACACCCAGAGAACTGATCGCGAACAGATAGAGAATACCCACATTGATATCGGCGATCACCCAGCCTTCATTGAAGGGAATAACCGCCCAGCCCACCAGGGCCAGCGAGAAGGTCAACACCGGCGCGATCAGGAACACACCGCGGTTGGCACCCGTCGGCAGCACCGTCTCCTTGATCATCAGCTTCAGCGCGTCTGCGAACGGCTGTAGCAGCCCGAACGGCCCCACCACATTGGGCCCCATACGCAACTGCATGAACCCGATGACCTTGCGTTCGGCATAGGTGAGATAGGCCATGGATAACAGCACGACCGCCATCACACCGATGATTTGCGCCAGCATGATCAGCGTCGGCAAGGCATAGCCCGTCCAGAATTCAGCCATGAGTGCCGGTCCCCTGCTGCTTGGGAACAACGAACGCTTGCGCGCAATGGGCCATGGTCTCCGACGCCCGGCTTATGGCATCGGTCATATAGAAATTCGCCACCGGCGGTACGAAGGTCCGCGTTCCCATCGGTCCGGATTCGCCGAAATCGCCCCAGGCCGCCGGCACCACCTCGTCCACCCGGTCGAAATGGGCATTAACGGCCACCAGCCGCCGCCGCACATCGCCCAGGGAACTCACCGCGATACCGGCCCCCAAAACGTCCGACAACGCCCGGATGATTGTCCAGTCTTCGCGGGCCTCGCCCATCGGCGCCGTCGCCATCCGGCCCAGCTGCACCCGGCCTTCTGTATTCACGTAAGTGCCGTTTTTCTCCGTATAGGCGGCACCGGGCAGAATGACGTCGGCGCGATGCGCGCCGGCATCCCCATGATGCCCCTGATAGATGACAAAGGCCTCACCCAATTGGGTCATATCTATCTCGTCCGCGCCCAGCAGATAAACCACTTCGATTGAACCATCGCCCGCACCCTTGAGAATGCCGGCAACGTCCAGCCCAACCGCGCCCGGTACGAGACCCAGATCGAGGCCGCCAACCCGCGCCGCGGCCTGATGCAAAACATTAAAGCCGTTCCAATCCTCGCCGATCATTCCCAGGCTGTCGGCTGCCTGCCGGGCTGCCGCCAAAACCGCGGCACCATCGGTTCGCGCCAGGGCGGCCGTGCCGACGATCACCGCCGCGCGTTCCGCCGCCTTCAATATATCGGCAAAAGGATGGTTTCCCTGCGCCACATCCATCAGCGTCTCCGGCCCCGCCCCCAGAATGTCGCACGGATAGGTCAGATCTTGCGCCAGCCCGATCATCCCGGCCTTGAGGTCCCGCCGCAGCCAGGCTTTACGCAGCCGCGTATTCACCAGCGGCGCTTCCCAACGCGGGTTGGTGCCCACCAGCAGCACCGCGTCGGCATCTTCCAGCCCCGCGATTGTCGAATTAAGCAAATAGGCAGACCGGGTGGCGGTATCGAACTTCGCCCCTTCCTGCCGGCAGTCGATATTCGCCGAGCCCAGATTTGCCATCAGATCCTTCAGGCACACCATCGCTTCGGCGTCGCACAGATCGCCGGTAATCGCCGCCATCCGGCTGCCGTCCAGGCCCTTCACCCGTGCCGCGATCGCCGCGAAGGCTTCCGCCCAGCTCGCCTCGCGCAGGGCACCGTCCCGGCGCACATAGGGCCTGTCCAACCGCTGCCGCCGCAAACCGTCGCAAGCATAACGCGACTTGTCCGACAGCCACTCTTCGTTGATATCCTCATGCAGCCTGGGCAGCACCCGCATCACTTCGGCACCCCGGGCGTCGACCCGAATGGCGCTGCCCACCGCGTCGAGCACATCGACGCTCTCGGTCTTCTTTAGCTCCCAGGGCCGCGCCGCGAAGGCATAGGGCTTCGATGTCAGCGCCCCCACCGGGCACAGATCGATGACGTTGGCGCTAAGCTCTGAATCCAGCGCCTTTTCGAGATAAGTCGTGATCTCCGCATTCTCGCCGCGCCCCAGCAGCCCCAGCTCCGGCACCCCGGCGATCTCGGTGACAAAACGCACACAGCGTGTGCAGTGAATACAACGGGTCATCTCCGTCTCGATCAGCGGCCCCATATATTTGTCGCTGACCGCCCGCTTGTGTTCTTGATAGCGCGAGTGATCGATGCCATAGGCCATGGCCTGATCCTGCAGATCGCACTCCCCGCCCTGATCGCAGATCGGACAGTCCAGCGGATGGTTGATCAGCAGGAATTCCATGACGCCGTTGCGCGCCTTTTTCACCGTATCGGTATCGGTGCGGATAACCATGCCGTCGCCCACCGGCATCGCACAGGAAGCGATCGGTTTCGGCGCCCGCTCCATTTCCACCAGACACATGCGGCAATTTCCGGCAATCGACAGCCGTTCGTGATAACAGAACCGCGGCACTTCTTTGCCGGCCATCTCGCACGCCTGTAAAACCGTGATGCCGGCCGGCACCTCGATCTCTGTATCGTCGATTGTCAGTTTCGGCATCGCATCACTCCGCCGCCACCGGTTGTTGCTCTAGCAATTTGCGCTCCAGTATGCGGCGCTCCATTTCCGGCCTGAAATTCCGGATCAAGCCTTGAATCGGCCATGCCGCGGCATCGCCAAGCGCGCAAATCGTATGCCCCTCGACTTGCCGCGAAACCTCTTCCAACAAGTCGATTTCCTCGATCTCGGCTTCGCCCCGCACCATCCGCGACATCACCCGATACATCCAGCCCGTGCCCTCGCGGCACGGCGTGCATTGGCCGCAGCTCTCATGTTTGTAGAAATGCGCCAACCTCTCGATGGCCGCGACGATATCCGTCGACTTGTCCATCACGATCACCGCCGCCGTACCCAGGCCCGACCGCGCTTCGCGCAAGCTGTCGAAATCCATCAGGATATCGTCACAAACCTCGGTTGGGAGGCACGGCACCGAGGACCCCCCCGGAATCACAGTCAGCAGATTGTCCCAGCCCCCGCGCACCCCGCCGGCATGTTTTTCCAACAGCTCGCGCAACGGGATGCCCATGGCCTCCTCGACATTGCACGGATTATTCACATGCCCGGAAATGCAGAACAGCTTGGTGCCGGTATTGTTGGGCCGCCCGATACCGGAAAACCACCCCGAACCCCGCCGCAGGATCGTCGGCCCCACGGCGATCGTCTCCACGTTATTGACCGTCGTCGGACAGCCATAGAGCCCCGATGCCGCCGGAAAGGGCGGTTTCAGCCTTGGCTGCCCTTTTTTGCCTTCCAGGCTTTCCAGCAGCGCCGTCTCTTCGCCGCAGATATAGGCACCGGCGCCACGATGCAGATAAAGCTCGAAATCCCAACCCGAGCCACAGGCATTTTTACCGATAAGCCCCGCTTCATAGGCCTCGTCGATGGCCTGCTGCACATGGCTGGCTTCGCCGTAGAATTCGCCGCGAATATAGATATAGCCCGCATTCGCGCCCATCGCGAAGCCGGCGATCAGGCACCCCTCGATCAGCAGATGCGGATCGTACCGCAGGATTTCCCGGTCCTTGCAGGTACCCGGCTCCGACTCGTCCGCGTTGACCACCAGATAACAGGGCCGCCCGTCGGACTCCTTGGGCATGAACGACCATTTGACCCCGGTCGGAAAGCCGGCCCCACCGCGCCCGCGCAAACCCGACTCCTTCATCTCTTCGATGATTTTGTCGCGGCCCAAATCGATCAGCGCCTTTGTATTGTCCCAAATACCTCGCCGCTGCGCCCCCGCCAGTCCCCAATCGTCTTGGCCGTATAGATTGCGGAAGATCCGGTCGGCGTCACTCAGCATTATTCCGCCCCTGCCCGCGACGGGCTGGGCAGATCGGTCAGGCTCGTCCACTCGCCCACCGGCTCCGAACCCTTGCGCCCGGTTTGCGGTCCCGGTTTCGGGGTCTCGCCCCGCTTCATCGCCTCCAGCAGTTCGGTTAGCTTCTCCGGCGTCAAATCCTCGTAATAATCGTCATTGATCTGCACCATCGGCGCGTTGCAGCACGCCCCCAGACACTCGACTTCCACCACCGTGAGCAACCCGTCTTCGCTATTTTCACCCAGCCCGCATCCGGCCGCCGCGATTGCCGCTTTTGTTAGGTCATCCGATCCCCGCAGCCAACAGGGCGTCGTCCGGCACACTTGCACGAAATACCGCCCTACCGGCTTCAAGTTGAACATCGAATAGAATGTCGCCACCTCGAGGACACGGATTTTCGGCATCCCCAGAGTGCCGGCCACATGTTCAATCGCCGCCAGTGGCAGCCAACCGCCATTCTGCCGCTGCGCCAGATCCAGCGCCGCGATCACCGCGCTACTGCCGCGGCCCTCCGGATAGTGGCTGATGATCTTATCGAGACGTTCGACATTCTCGGCATTGAAGGCGAATGCGCCACCCGCTCCGTTTCCGGCTTCCATCGTCATCGATCGATCTCTCCGAACACGATATCCAGACTGCCGATGACCGCCGGTATGTCGGCGAGCATGTGGCCCCGCGTCAATTTGTCCAGTGCTTGCAGAAACGCGAATCCCGGCGCCCGTATCTTGCAGCGGTACGGCTTGTTGGTCCCATCCGCCACCAGATAAACTCCAAACTCACCCTTCGGCGCTTCCACCGCGGTGTAGGTTTCACCCGCCGGCACGTGATAGCCCTCGGTATAGAGTTTGAAATGGTGGATCAGCGCCTCCATCGACTGTTTCAGCTCCGCCCGGCTAGGCGGCGCGATCTTGTGGTCCCGCGACGATACCGGCCCCTCCGGTATTTGCGCCAAACATTGCGCCATGATTTTCAGGCTTTCGCGCATTTCCACGACCCGCACCAGATAGCGTGCGTAACAGTCGCCGGTTTTGCCGATGGGAATATCGAAGTCGAGCCGGTCATAGACTTCATAGGGCTGCGCCTTGCGCAAATCCCAAGCAGCACCCGAGGCCCTCAAGACCGGCCCCGTGAGGCCCCAGCTATTGGCCTCGTCAACCGAGATGATGCCGATATCCACGGTCCGTTGTTTGAAAATGCGGTTGTCGGTAAGCAGCGTCTCCATATCGTCGATAAATTTCGGGAATGACTCGATGAAGGCGGCGATATCCTCGGCCAGCCCCGTCGGCATATCCTGATGCACACCCCCGGGCCGGAAATAGGCGGCATGCAATCGCGCCCCCGAGACCCGCTCATAGAACTCCATCAGGATTTCCCGTTGCTCGAAGCCCCACAGCAACGGCGTCATCGCGCCCACATCCAGCGCATAGGTCGTCAGGTTGAGAATATGGTTCAGTATCCGCGAGATCTCACAGAACAAGACCCGGATATACTGCCCCCGTTCCGGCACCTCGATCCCCAGCAGCTTTTCCACTGCCAAGGCGAAGGCATGCTCTTGCGACATCGGCGCGACATAGTCCAGCCGGTCGAAATACGGCACCGCCTGCAGATACGTCTTATACTCGATAAGCTTCTCGGTTCCCCGATGCAGCAGGCCGATATGGGGATCGGCCCGCTCCACGATCTCGCCATCCATCTCCAGCACCAGCCGCAGCACGCCATGGGTCGCGGGATGTTGCGGGCCGACATTCAGGGTCATATTCTTGATCGCGACTTCAGACATGGTTAGCCCCCCGCCTCGTCGCCGTCCGCCTCGGCCTTTTCATCCCCTGGCAAGACATGGTTCATGCCTTCCCAGGGACTCAGGAAGTCGAAGTTGCGAAACTCCTGGGTCAGCTTGACCGGGTCATAGACCACGCGTTTCTGAGTTTCGTCGTAGCGCACTTCGACCCGGCCTGTCAGCGGAAAGTCCTTCCGCAAGGGATGTCCTTCAAAACCGTAATCGGTCAGCAGCCGCCGCAAGTCCGGATTGTCGGCAAAGGGAATGCCGTAAAGATCCCAGGCCTCGCGCTCATACCAGCCGGCACCGCGAAACACCCCGGTCACCGTCGGCACCAGCACGTCTTCGCCAATCTGAATCTTCACGCGTATGCGCTGATTGTGGCGCAACGACAAGAGGTTATAGACCACCTCGAACCGCCGCTCACGTTCCGGATAGTCCACCCCGCACAAATCGACGAGCACTTTGAATTGACAGCCTGTGTCGTCACGCAAATGCGTCAGCACCTCGACCACCGCGCCCGCCCGCGCCGTCACGATCAACTCGTCGCAAATCTGCTCCATCCCCAGCACGGCTTGCGGCAGCGCGCTGGCGATCGACTCACCCAGATCGTTGAGCGCCTGATTCATCCGCGGCCCTGCTCGTCATCCTGCTTTTTTGTCATCTCGCTCTAGCGCGCGATAGTCGTGGTGCGCCGTATTTTTTTCTGTAGCTGCAGGAGTCCATAGAGCAAAGCCTCGGCAGTTGGTGGACATCCGGGCACGTAGATATCGACCGGCACGACTCGGTCGCATCCACGCACCACCGCATAGGAATAGTGGTAGTAGCCGCCTCCGTTGGCGCAAGACCCCATGGACAGAACCCAGCGCGGTTCGGCCATCTGGTCATAGACCTTGCGCAAGGCCGGCGCCATTTTGTTGGTCAGCGTGCCGGCAACGATCATCACATCCGATTGCCGCGGGCTCGGCCGGAAGATGGTGCCAAATCTGTCCAGATCGTACCGCGAGGCCGCCGTATGCATCATCTCGATAGCGCAGCAGGCAAGACCGAAGGTCATCGGCCACAGCGACCCGGTGCGCGCCCACCCCGCCAACTTGTCCATATTGGCGATAACGAAACCCTTCTTGACGATTTCATCGGTGACCAGGGCCAGCGCTTCACGCTGCTGCGGCCCCGCCGCAATGGGGACCGGCGCGGCCATGTCGCTCACTCCCATTCCAGCGCCCCTTTGCGCCACTCATAGACAAAGCCGACAGTGAGAATGCCCAAAAACACCACCATCGACCAGAAACCCAAAAGACCGATATCCTTCAGCGCCACCGCCCAAGGAAACAGAAAGGCCATTTCCAGATCGAAGATAATGAAAAGAATCGCTACCAGGTAAAACCGCACGTCGAACTTCATCCGCGCATCGTCGAAAGGATCGAAGCCGCACTCGTAGGCCGCGTTTTTCTCGCTGTCGGGCTTCTGCGTGCCCATCACCAGGCCGGCGACGAGGAACATCGTTGCCAGCGCGATCGCCAGGCCGAGAAAAATCAAAATCGGCAAATATTCACGCAGTAGCTCATCCATGCGCGACAGGCCCCCATTGACAGCTTTGCTCGCCCTTCTCGCCCGTCATTCTGTTCTATCGGCGCGGACGAACCGGCACGGTTTTGCCGCGCCGCAGCAATACACCACGCCCAGATACAGCGCAAGACACAGCATCCCCTGGCCGCGCCGTTGCACCGGGTCCGGGAATCGGCTGTCAATTTCGCAAATGCGGCGCTGGCACCACCTACGCGCCGCTGCGCTCGGCACGGCCTGCCAGTTGGTGGCCCAATGCGATCACTAGAGCCTGGGCAAGACAGAGCGACGCACCCAGCGAGCGAAAATCATGCACTGTGGCATCTTCGACTTGAAAGCTCACATTCGCCAATTGCACCAGGGGACTCAGCAACTCATCCGTGATCGCGATGATCGGCACCCCCCGGCCATGCGTTCGCGCCGCCAGATTTACGACTTCAGGCGAGTAATCCTGATAGCTGATGGCCACCAGCACGTCATTTTCTCCGATCCAACTCGCCTGCTCCGCCAGCATGCCGCCGACATTGTCGATCAGGAACGCCCGTCGATCCATATTGTTGAGCGCATAGAACAAGTAGGACGCGACCGGAAAGGCCCGCCGCATGGCCAATAGATGAATATGATCCGCCGAGCTTAACAGGCCCACCGCTTTCTGTAACGACTCCGTGCTGACCTCAGCCAGCAAATGTTTCAGCGCCTCGTTATTCGCGGCCACGAAATGTTCCAGAACAACCTTCGGATCGTCGAAGTCTCGGCTGCCCTGTTTTTCTTTCAGGTCGCGTATTCGCTGGCTGTAGCTGGGTTTCGCCGCCACCAGACGATCGCGAAAGATGCGTTGCATCTCGCTATAACCGCTATAACCCAGCGCCTTGGCGAAGCGGATCAGGCTCGACGGCTGGACCTTGGAATGAACGGCGACGGTCGCGATCGTATCCAGCGCGATTTCGTTAGGATGATTGAGTACGAACCGGGCGATCTGCTTCAACCGCGGGCTCAGATCGTCATACCGCCCCGAGATTTCCCGTACCAGCGCGTCATGCCCCTGCGGCGCCGCGAATTCCGCCGCTTCGACACCGCCGCCCCCTCGGGCGGCTTTTTGTGCTTTTCCCTGTTTCAACACGGTTCAACCGGGCCAATATTGCCTACAAGGCACTGATATTACATGATTTGGCCAGACAAGACAGCCCATAGTCCCAACCGCGCCTGGCTCTGTGCCGCGGATATAAGGCGCCCGAGATGAATTGCAACACGCATGAGCGGTGGCGGGAGCGACGGGACTCGAACCCGCGGCCTCCGGCGTGACAGGCCGGCGCTCTAACCAACTGAGCTACGCCCCCGCAATATCTGGCGCATCATACGCCCGAATAGCAGGCTGCTGTGTACTGCTCCACCAAGCCACTGTCAAGCAACCCCGGGCGGACGCCTTACAACCGTGGGCGTAGCTAGCTCAAGGTGCCCCGAATAGGATAGTCGACTTCCTGAATACGCCGGATCCCCCGCAACAGGCCAGCCAGATCCGGCCGGCACCACGGCGCGTTCGATATGTCGACCACTTGTACCTGGCCGCCCGGGTTAACCACGAACACCCCCGGTTCGGCAAACGGCCGGTCGGTCTCCTGTTCATTTCTCGGCTCGGATATATACAGGCCAAGCCGCCGCATCGCCTCCATGCCGAGTTCATAGGCAACCGGAAAGTGCCACCCATACTCGGCGACATCGGCCTCGGCTTTGGCTTGGCTGTCGGCGGAGATCGCGACCACCTCGGCATTGGCCTCGCCAAACGCACCATGCAGGCTGCTCAGCTCTTTCAGATAGGTCTTGCAAAGTGGGCAATGCCTGCCCCGATAAATGACAATGAATTGATATCCCGGCCGCGCACCGCCCACCCGCACCCCGCCGCCGCCGACCAGCGGCAGATCCAATTCCGGCATCAACGAACCGGCGCCAAGTTTCTCACTCATATCGACTTCCTCGAACCATACTGTCGAACAAAAGAAGATAACTATTTCGGCGCCATAGGCGCGAAAGCCAGCCCCTCTAACAAAAATGTCATCCCCCTGTACCGGTTGCACCTGCGGCGCGCCCCACGCCATAGTGGCGCCCGTCCCGCCCCGTCGCGGCTCTGGAGGACATATTGTGAACCGCGAGATCATCTATATCGGCGACCCCATGTGCTCCTGGTGTTGGGGTTTTTCCCCAGTCCTCAAAACCATCAATGAACAATTTGGCGCCCACGCACCTCTGCGGGTGGTCGTCGGCGGCCTGCGCCCTGGCGACACCCAGCCCATGACCGGCGCGACCGGATCCTATATTCGCCGCCATTGGGAGAGTGTGCACGAGGCTACGGGCCAGCCCTTCTGTTTCGATCTGTTCGAACGCGACGACATCGTCTTGAATACCGAGCCGGCGTGCCGGGCCGTCGTCACCATGCGGACCCTGCGGCCGGCCGCCACCCTGCCCTACTTTGAGCGCCTGCACCGGGCTTTCTATGTCGAGAACCTGGATCTTACCGACGCCGGCCATCTCTCCCGCCTTGCCGAGCCCTTCGGTCTCTCCCCCAAGGATTTCATCACCGCCTTTGAATCCGCGGAATTGCGGACCGAGACAGTGCAGGATTTCCAACTCAGCCAGCGCCTCGGCGTGCGCGGCTTCCCCACGATCATTCTACGCCACGGCGATCATATGTCCCTTCTAACCGCCGGTTACCAACCCTTCGAGGCCCTCCGCCCAATTCTCGAGCAATGGTCCCACCGCCAACCCGAACCCAGTAGCCAAGTCAACTGACGCCGGAGATTTTGATGATCGACCTTTACACCTGGACGACCCCCAACGGCCGCAAAATCTCCATCATGCTTGAGGAGCTTGGCCTTCCCTACACCGCCCACCCCATCGACATCACAAAAGACGACCAATTCGCGCCCGACTTTCTGGCCATCAGCCCAAACAACAAAATACCGGCGATTGTCGACAATGAAACCGGCATCCAAATGATGGAATCCGGTGCCATCCTGCTCTATCTCGCCGACAAGGCCGGCGGATTCGTCCCCACCGAGGACAAAGCGCGCTGGGAAATGATGGAATGGCTCATGTTCCAAATGGCCAGCATCGGTCCCATGCTCGGCCAGACCCACCATTTCCACCGCTTCAACCCCGGCAAGGCCCCCTATGCAGAAGACCGCTACATCAACGAAACCAAACGCCTATACGGCGTCCTGGACAAGCGGCTCGAGGGCCGCGAATACATCCTGGACGCCTATTCCATCGTCGACATAGCGACATGGCCCTGGATCGCGCGCTTTGAGTGGCAGGGTATCGACCTCAACGACTATCCCGACGTCAGGCGCTGGTACTGCCACATCGCCCAACGCCCCGCCGTACAGCGCGGCTATGCCGTCCCCAAACCCGCCGGCGACATCCCCATGCCCGGCTAACCGCCCGCGCTCTGCGCCAATATCGGGTTGAATACCGACGCGTCCACATTGCCGCCGGAAAGAACCACGCCCACCTTCAGACCCTTCCGCGCATGTTTTTCTTTCAGCAAGGCCGCCAACGGCGCGGCCCCCCCGCCTTCGGCCAAATTATGGGTGTCGGTGTAGTAGATACCCATGGCCGCTTTGATTTCGTCGTCGGATACCGTGACCACCCGCTCCGCGCCCCGGCCAATGATTTCCAAGGCTGCCGGATCGGCGACCCGCACCGCCAGGCCGTCGGCGATGGTATCGGCGGTATTTGTCGCCACAACCTCGCCGGCCTCGAACGAAAGCGCGTAGGTGGCGGCACCCTCCGACACCACGCCGACAATTTTGGTCCGCGCCCCTAGAGCGTCGCGCGCCATGATCGTTCCGGCGATCCCCGATCCCAGCCCGATGGGCACATAGACCACGTCCAACGCTTCGGCACCGCGCAAGAATTCCAGCCCGTAGGTCGCCACCCCGCGCACCAGCAAGGGGTCGAACGAGGGCACCATATGCAGGCCCTCTTTGCGCGCATAGGCGACCGCATAGTCTTTCGCCTCATTAAAATCTTGCCCATGTTCGATCACTTCGGCGCCAAACGCCGCCATGGCGCGGTTTTTCTCCACGCTGTTGCCATGCGGGACCACCATGACGGCATCAAGACCATGCACCCGCGCGGCCAGGGCAATGCTCTGCCCATGGTTCCCTCGCGTCGCCGCGATCACACGGCTGATCTCCGGGCGGTGTTTTCTGAGGTCATCCAAATAGACCAGCCCGCCGCGCAGCTTGAAGGCACCGATGGGTGTGTGATTCTCATGTTTTACCCACACCTCCGTCCCTGCGCGCTCACACAGCAACGGCCAGCAATATTGCGGAGTCGGCGGCATATGGCGGTAAACCAGCGACGCCGCCAATTCGATCTGCTCAAGTTCGGTCATCGGCTGGCTCCTATGTTGTTCGCAACCTTAGGAGCCTTGGCCAAGTGACGACAACGATTACATTGTCACGATACAAACGGGCCGTGGTGGGCGATGACGGGATCGAACCGCCGACCTTCTCGGTGTAAACGAGACGCTCTCCCAGCTGAGCTAATCGCCCCAAGGAATCATATCAAACTGCGGTGCACGCAATTTCAAGCCAAAAAAAGACCGGCCGCATCCTGCAACCGGTACTTCACAGCAAAGCCTTGCTTAGTTGACAGCCTCTTTCAATGCCTTACCCGCCTTAAACTTCGGTTGCTTGGATGCGGGAATTTGTATGGCCTCACCGGTCCGTGGGTTACGGCCGGTCGTTGCCGCCCGTTGCGAAACGCTAAACGTGCCAAATCCCACCAAGCGCACTTCACCGCCATTACTCAAGGCACCGGCGATCGAATCAAACACGCTGTCCACAGCTTTTGCGGCATCGGCCTTTGACAAATCGGCGGATACCGACACTGCGGCAACGAGATCGTTTTTATTCACTTGAGGCCCCCTCTCACTAAATATGCCCTCACCAAATCCTGACGCCGGGAGTCTAGAGCGCCGAATTTGCCGCCGTCAATTGCTACGGCCAAACAAAACCCAGTGCAATGTGTGATTCTCGCGACACTGTGGCAGGCTCGTAACGCTATCGTCGCCCACTTACACAATTTTTGGTCTTGTCACTCGCTAGTGAGTGACAAGACCACCAGTTTTCCCGGCATTCTCGGTTTCGCTGGCACTCACCGACGCAACCTTGTCGTTGTCGTCTTCATTCCACTCGATGGGAACAAGCGGCTCGCACAAGGCATGGGTCAAGACCTCGTCCACCGTTTGCACGGGAACGATCTCCAGGCCCTTTTTGACCACGTCGGGGATTTCCACCAGGTCCTTCTCATTCTCCTGCGGAATGATAACCTTCTTCAGCCCGCCTCTCAGCGCCGCCAGCAGCTTCTCCTTCAAGCCGCCGATGGGTAAGACCCGACCCCGTAGCGTGATCTCACCCGTCATCGCGACTTCCCGGCGCACCGGGTTACCGGTCAGCATGGAAACCATTGAGGTAGCCATCGCCACGCCTGCGGACGGTCCGTCTTTCGGCACCGCACCTTCCGGGACATGAATATGAATGTCGCGTTTCTCGAACAGCGTCGGCTTGATACCGTATTGAGCGGCCCGCGACCGCACGAAACCGCTGGCTGCTTGCACGGACTCTTGCATCACGTCGCCAAGTTTGCCGGTTATCGTCATCTTGCCCCGGCCGGGTATCAGAATGGACTCAATCGACAACAATTCGCCGCCAACCTCCGTCCACGCCAATCCTGTGGTCACGCCAACCAGATCGTCTTGTTCGATCTCACCGTAACGGTATTTCTTGACGCCCGCGTATTTCTCAACGTTTCTGGCCGTCACCCGAACCTGAGTGATGTCACTGACGGTGATTTCTTTCACCGCCTTACGGGCCAGGTTGGCAAGCTCGCGCTCAAGATTCCGCACCCCGGCTTCACGCGTATAGTAGCGGATCAAATCGCGCAGCGCGGCGGCAGAGATTGCCCATTCGCCTTCCTTCAGGCCATTCTCCCGTAGCTGCTTCTTGATCAAATGGCGCCTGGCGATCTCGACTTTTTCATCTTCGGTATAGCCCGCCAGCCGAATGACCTCCATCCTGTCGAGCAGCGGCTGCGGCATCCGCAAGGTATTCGCTGTACACACGAACATCACATCGGAAAGGTCGTAGTCGATCTCCAGATAATGGTCCTGGAAAGCTGAATTCTGCTCCGGATCCAAAACCTCCAACAAGGCCGATGACGGATCGCCGCGCCAATCGGCGCCCAGCTTGTCGACTTCGTCCAGCAAGAATAGCGGGTTCGACGACTTCGCCTTTTTCATCCCTTGGATAACTTTACCCGGCATCGAGCCGATATAGGTGCGCCGGTGTCCGCGAACCTCCGCCTCGTCGCGAACACCGCCCAGGGACATGCGCACAAAGTTGCGCCCCGTCGCCCGGGCAATGGATTTGCCCAGCGAGGTTTTACCGACCCCCGGCGGGCCCACCAGACAAAGGATCGGGCCTTTGATCTTGTTCATGCGCTGTTGCACGGCCAAGTATTCGATGATCCGTTCCTTGACTTTCTCAAGGCTGTAGTGGTCTTCGTTCAGAATTACCTCTGCGGCAACAATATCCTTCCGCACCCGCGTGCGTTGTTTCCACGGAATGCCCAACAGCCAATCCAGATAGTTTCTGACCACCGTCGCTTCGGCGGACATCGGGCTCATATTGCGCAGTTTCTTGATCTCCTGCGTGGCCTTCTCGCGCCCTTCTTTGCTCAGCTTGGTCTTCTTGATCCGGTCCTCGAGCTCCTGCAACTCATCGCGGCCTTCTTCGCCTTCACCCAGCTCCTTTTGAATGGCCTTCATCTGCTCATTCAAATAATATTCGCGTTGGGTCTTCTCCATCTGCCGCTTGACACGGTTGCGGATTCGCTTCTCGACCTGTAAAACGCCGATCTCGCCTTCCATGAAGCCGTAGATCTTCTCCAGCCGCTCGCTGATGACGGAGGCTTCCAAAAGCTCCTGCTTCTCGGCGATCTTCAGCGACAAATGCGCGGCGACCGTGTCGGCGAGCTTCCCGGGCTCTTCGATCTGATTGACCGAAACCAGGACCTCTGGCGGAACTTTGCGGTTCAGCTTGATATATTGCTCGAACTGCGCGACGACCGATCGGCTCAGCGCCTCGACTTCCTGATTATTGCCCAGATCCTCGCCGGTATTCTCCGCATACGCCTGGAAGAATTGTTCATTCTCTGCAAAACGAGTGATTTGCGCCCGCGCGCCGCCTTCGACCAGCACCTTCACGGTCCCGTCCGGCAGCTTGAGCAACTGCAACACCGTGCCGACCGTACCCACCGAGAATATATCCCCGGGCGCCGGATCGTCCTGCGCAGCGTCCCTCTGAGTGACCAAAAGGATCTGCTTGTCTTCCTTCATCACATCTTCAAGCGCCCGCACGGACTTTTCGCGCCCCACGAACAGCGGCACGATCATATGCGGGAAAACGACGATATCGCGCAGGGGCAGAACGGGATAGAGGACGCCGTTTGGTATCTCTAACATTGCTTTTCTTCCATTAGGCCACGCTCAAGCATGAGCACCTGATACGCAACCTTACTCACATGGTTCTTTCCAAAACCATGATCAAGGCACGAAAATGACCGGCACACAAAATATGGGGGTCGTTTAGGCTCTGGTCCCCACATCTTCGCGGCTGTCCGCATAGATATGAAGGGGTTTTGCCCGTCCCTCGATCACCTCGCCGTTAATAACGACTTCTTCGACACCTGCCATCCCCGGCAATTCGAACATGGTGTCGAGCAAGATAGTTTCCATGATCGACCGCAGGCCGCGGGCACCGGTTTTCCGCCCAATCGCCTTGCGTGCAATCGCTATCAAAGCGTCTTCGCTAAAGCTCAGCGCGACGCCTTCCATCTCGAACAGGCGCTCATATTGCTTAACCAGCGCATTCTTGGGCCGGGTCAAGATCTCCACCAGGGCTCCCCGGTCCAGATCTTCAAGCGTCGCCAACACCGGGAGGCGCCCAATAAACTCCGGGATAAGTCCGAATTTCAGCAAATCCTCAGGCTCTACATCCCGCAATATTTCGCCGGTCAGCCGATCATTCGGGCCTTTGACATCGGCGCCGAAGCCAATCGAGGTCCCTTGCCCACGCCCGGTAATGATTTTCTCAAGACCAGAAAAGGCCCCGCCGCAGATAAACAGAATATTCGTTGTATCCACTTGCAGGAACTCTTGCTGCGGATGCTTCCGGCCGCCTTGTGGCGGCACCGAGGCAACTGTGCCTTCCATGATCTTCAGCAGCGCCTGCTGCACGCCTTCGCCCGAAACATCGCGCGTAATCGACGGATTGTCCGATTTACGGCTAATCTTGTCGACTTCGTCGATATAGACGATCCCGCGCTGCGCCCGCTCGACATTATAGTCGGCCGACTGCAACAGCTTGAGGATGATATTCTCGACATCCTCGCCCACATAGCCGGCCTCGGTCAGCGTCGTCGCGTCGGCCATTGTGAACGGCACATCGAGGATCCGCGCCAGGGTCTGGGCCAGCAACGTCTTGCCGCAGCCGGTCGGGCCGATGAGCAGAATATTCGACTTCGCGATCTCGACTTCGCCACCCTTGGCGCTGTGCCCTAACCGCTTGTAATGGTTATGCACGGCCACCGAAAGCACGCGCTTGGCGCGATTCTGGCCAATCACATAGTCATCGAGCACGGTACAGATCTCAATCGGCGTCGGCACCCCGTCCTGCGATTTGACTAGGCTCGACTTGTGCTCCTCACGGATAATATCCATGCACAGCTCGACGCACTCGTCGCAGATGAACACGGTCGGCCCTGCGATAAGCTTGCGCACCTCATGCTGGCTTTTACCGCAGAAGGAGCAATAGAGCGTATTCTTGGAGTCACCGCCGCTGGACTTGCTCATTCCCACTCCGTCGCCGGGCTGTCATGCCCGCAATACCACCAAGCCCGATCCAGCCAAAACCGGCTTTAACACCTGCCTTCGGCCATCTGCGACCAAATGCGCCTTAACCAGCCGAATCGGTAGCGGTCCGCAGATGTTTATCTATTCAACACTAGCTATCAAGTGCCGATCAAGAATAAGTTAAACCAGTTATGGGCAACAAATGGTTAACGCGTTGTTACCCCTTGCTTGCCGGACTGTCCTCATCGTCGCCCGGCACCTCTCTTTTCGACACCACTTCGTCGATCAGGCCGAATTCCTTAGCCTCATCGGGTGAATAGAAGCGGTCGCGTTCCATGGCATCGCCGATCTGGTCCAGCGATCTGCCGCAATGCTTTGCATAGATCCCGTTCAGCCGCTCGCGCACGGCCAGAATTTCCTTGGCATGGATTTCAATATCCGTCGCCTGACCCTGAAATCCCCCTGATGGCTGATGTACCATGATTCGCGAATTGGGCAGCGAGTAACGCTTGCCGCTGGCCCCCGCCGCCAGCAGCAACGACCCGGCCGACGCCGCTTGACCGATACACAGCGTGGCGATATCGGGCCGGATATATTGCATGGTATCGTATATCGACAACCCGGACGTCACCACGCCGCCGGGCGAATTGATATACAGCGATATATCCTTGGTCGGATTATCCGCTTCGAGAAACAGCAACTGAGCACACACCAGGCTCGACATGCCGTCCTCGATCGTGCCGGTCAGAAAGATAATCCGCTCTTTCAGCAAACGTGAGAAAATATCATAGGCACGTTCGCCGCGGTTTGTCTGCTCCACCACCATGGGGACGAGATTCATATATTCCTTAACCGGGTCACCCATACGGTAAGATCCTTGCTGGGGTTCGTGTGGTGTTTACAGTCATCACGGGCCGTCAGGAGCCGCTCTTCTTCGCCTTGGTCTTGGACGCCTTCTTTTTCGCCGTTTTCTTCGGCTTATCGGCGTCTGCTTCGCCCTCCTCGTCCATTGGCTTGAGCAGGATTTCGGCGGTGACTTCGGTATCGCTCACCTGGGCCATCTCGACGATGAAGTCAACGACTTTGTCCTCGAATACAGGCGCCTGCAGCCCGGCCCGGGCCTGCGGATTTGAACGGAAGAAATCGATCACCTTCTGCTCTTCGCCAGGATATTTCCGCGCCTCCTCCATCATCGCCCGGTTCAACTCCTCCTGCGAAACGCTAATATCGTTTGCCTCACCGATCGCCGAAAGGACAAGGCCTAACCGCACGCGCCGCCCGGCGATTTTGCGATACTGGGCCTTCAGCTCATCTTCATCTTTTGCGGCATCTTCGGCATCGAGCTGACCCTTTTTCTTAGCTTCCTCGATCTGCGCCCAAATCGACTCGAACTCAGCCTCGAGCATCCCTTCCGGTGCCTCGAGTTCATGTCCCGCCTCAAGTTTATCGAGCAAATCTCGCTTCAGCTTGCCCCGCGACGTCTGGGCATATTCCCGGCTCATTTGTTCGCGCACCGCATTCTTCAGCGCGTCAAGCCCTTCCAAACCGGCCGCCTTCGCCAGGTCGTCATCTACTTTGGTCTCGACGCGTTCACGCAACTCCTTGAATTCGCAACTGAAAACCACATCCTTACTGGCAAGTTTTTTGACGGTGTAATCCTCGGGAAAGGTGACATTCACGTCGAACTTATCGCCGGCCTTATGGCCGATGACTTGCTCCTCGAAGCCCGGGATCAGGCTGTTGGAGCCTAACTCAAGTTCGAAATCCGTCGCTGCCCCGCCATCGAATGCCTCGCCATTGAGCCGCCCTTCAAAATCGATAACCGCCAGCTCGCCCGATTTGGCCGCCCTCTCATTGGCGACAGGTTCGTAGGCCTTGTGCGCACTCGCCAGCCGCCCCAGCGCCTTTTCCAGGTCTGCATCCGTCACTTCCGCCTTCAGGCGTTCGAGTTTCAGGCTCGACAGATCCATCACCGTAATATCGGGCAACAATTCCACCGACAGGTCGTACTCAAGATCCTTGCCGTCATCGAATGACGTAATCTCGATTTTCGGCTGCCCCGCTGGGCGCAAGCCCCGCTCTTCCAGCAATTTCGCCGAGCTGTCGCGCACCGTGCCTTCGAGCACCTCGGCCATCACCGACGATCCAAAGCGCTGCTTCAGGATCGCCATTGGGATTTTCCCTGGCCTGAAGCCCGGGATACGGGCCTTCTGTCCGACCTCTGACAAGCGCGTCTGAACCTTCGAATCGATGTCGGCTGCCGCCACCACGATCTGATAGCCGCGCTTAAGGCCCTCGTTACTCTTTTCGGTGACCTGCATTTTTCAGTCTTCTTTTTCGCCTATGACCAACCCAGCCCAGGATAATCAACCATCACCGCGGACCGGTCCGAATCACCGCTGGTGCGGGCGAAGGGACTTGAACCCCCACGACCTCACGGCCACCAGGACCTAAACCTGGCGCGTCTACCAATTCCGCCACGCCCGCTCCGGTACTGCCGCCAGCCATTTGCTGGCACGTCGATCGGAAGCGGTTTCCTATACCATCCACGCAATATAGTAAACACGCGCGAATATAAGCCCACAGGCGACATTCCGACACGCCCCTAGGATGTTTCAATCAGTTCCGCCAGTCCGCGCAAGGCTGCCGGCAGGCAATCCACCAAATCATCCGCGATTATCCCCAATCCGAACCTGCTGGCGGCTTCCCCGTGCAGCCAGGTGCCGGCGCCCGCCGCATCGAGCGCCGGCATGCCTTGGGCGATCAATCCGGTAATCAGCCCGGCCAGCACGTCGCCGGCCCCCGCTGTCGCCAAACTCGCCGGCGCGTTGTCGTTAATCAGCGCCAGACCACGGGCATCGGCAATCACCGTATCGGCCCCTTTCAGTAGGACGACGGCACCGCTCGCGGCCGCCGCGGCGCGCACCCGCGCCAACTTGTCGCGGCCGGGCACGTCGGCGCCCTCCCCCCCGAACAACCGGCCAAATTCGCCTTCGTGGGGTGTCAACACACAATTGCCGCGGATCGCCCCGAACAGATCCGGTGCGCAGCCGGCGAAAACCGACAAGGCATCGGCATCGAGAACACAACTTTTCCCCATTGCCAGTGCTGCCAACACCCGCGACCGCGTCTCGGCGCTCACCCCATTTCCCGGACCCAACAGCAGCCCGGTGACCCGCGGGTCGGCCACCAAACGCTCAAAATCGGCCCCATCGGCAACATCGCGAACCATCACACTGGCCACCCCTGCCCGATAGACGGCTGCTGCCTGCGGCGGACTGGCGAGTGTCACCAGCCCCGCGCCGCCGCGCAAAGCCGCGACCGCCGCCAGCCGGGCGGCTCCGGTGGCACTCTCACCGCCCTGCACGACAGCGTGACCCCGGGAGTATTTATGGCCTTCCGCACGCGGCCAGGGAAAATTCCGCCCCCAAATCACTGGATCGTTGGCAAAACACTGTGGCCCTATCTCCGTCAAGACGGACCCCGGTATGCCGATATCCGCGACGCTTACCGCCCCGCACAGGGTCCGCCCCGGCAGCAGAAGATGCCCTGTTTTGCGCCGAAAAAAGGTAACCGTCTCCACCGCCGGCGCTGCCACGCCCCATACGGCCCCTGTGTTCCCGTCGACACCGCTGGGGACATCCACCGCCACCACCGGCAGCTTGGCCGCCGCCAGGGCCTCGACGACGTCACCGGCAAGACCATCGACAGCCCGGCTCAGGCCGGCACCGAATATCGCATCGACAGCCAGCGCCGCACCATCCAGGAGACCTCGAGACAACGCTTCCACCGGCCCCGCCCAGCCATCGGCGGCCCGCGCTGCGTCCCCCCTCGGCCGGGCCCGGTCTCCCAGCAGGCCAAGCCGGACGGATCGCCCGGCTTCCGCCAACAGCCGCGCCGCGACAAAGCCGTCGCCGCCATTGTTGCCGGGACCACAGAGAATACAGACCAGATCATCGCCTGAAGTCCTCTTCAGCACGGCCTCGGCGACCGCCTTGCCGGCGGCCTCCATCAACGCCATCCCCGAAACCCCGGCGGCCACGGCCGCCCCATCGGCGCGGCTCATCTCCGCCACCGAAAGCAACGCCATGCTGCCCGGCATGTGATCTCGATCCATCGACACCCGGATTGATTTTCGCGACACTATTCTAGGACGAAATGCTGGCCCGGTCAGCGCCCAAGTGCGGCGACATTGACCACGCCGCCACGATCCTCGTCACAAGGCGCCAACACATTCTCTATGTCGCGACATAAGCGCAACGGCCAGACCTGCGTTATCCCCGCCGCCGCAACCGCCCCGGGCCCCGCCGCGGTGACCACCCGATAGACAACCTCGCCGTCTACGGTCGCCGGCACGACCTCCGGGTTAAGCATCGGATTCTGTTGCAGGAAGCGCTCTGTATTGACCCAATACGAAAAACTGCCAACAACCACATAGTTGGCATCGCTGACCACCGTCTCGGGCGCCGGCTCGTCATAGCTGCCCGTGGTCTCCAACGCCGCCACCGGTCCCCAACGCGGCTCGCTCCGCCTCGGCGCCACGGCAGCACCGATTGTGCCGCTCTCGTCCGCCGCCGGCGCCTCGGCCAACGCCAGCGTCTCAAAACCGTCCCCAACATCATCGCGGCACAATGCAGCCCCTGTGAGCACCCGATGCAGCGCGCAGTCACGCTGCACCGCCGCCGAAAGTACCTGATCTGTCAAACTCTTGCCGTATGTCACATAACTGATGCCATCGGCGGCATAGGAAGCCACAATCAGCGCCGGCGGCAAACCGCAACCGGTTAGCAGTATCAACGGCGCCAATATCCCTATTCGCAGCTTCATGGATACGCGTCCGAGCCCGGATTGTGATGAACCGGCACATGGTTAACGCCGGTTACAGGAGACACCACCACTTTAGTGGTATTTCCGCGCACAAGAACCTAGTCAAAAGAGGTACCCACATGGCTCAAAGGGCATATCGCGGTTTTTCCACGACTAACGACGGCAGAAAAGCGTTCAACGAACCACGCCCGCCCTGTAAGAGTGCCACCCGGACCATCGAGGGAAATCCGGATGTCTCGTTATCTCATCACCGGCGGCGGTGGTTTCATCGGCTCGCATTTGGCCGAGGCCATGGTGGCCGCGGGCCATGACATTCGCATCCTCGACGACTTCTCCACCGGCAAGCGCGAGAACCTGCCGGCGGCAGCCGAACTGCGGGTCGGCAGCATCGCCGACGCTAGGATTGTCGAGACCGCTATGGCCGGCGTCGACGGCTGTTTCCACTTGGCCGCAATTGCCTCGGTCCAACGGGCCACCGAGGATTGGCCTGGTGCCAGCCAAATCAATCTCACCGGCACCATTAACATATTCGATGCCGCACGCCGCGCCGCGAACGGCCCCTTGCCCGTGGTCTATGCATCGTCAGCGGCCGTCTACGGCGCCGCAAGCGCCACGCGCATAACCGAGGACCTGCCCAAGCAACCCACCAGCGCGTATGGCGCCGACAAATTCGGCTGCGAACAGCACGCGCGCATTGGCGGCCAGATCTTTGGTTTGCCCACTTTCGGCTTACGTTTTTTCAATGTCTACGGCCCCCGCCAAGACCCCAGCTCGCCCTATTCCGGCGTCATTTCCATTTTCATGGATCGGGTCGCCAGCGGCGCGCCTATCACGATCTACGGCGATGGCGAGCAGCTGCGCGATTTCATCTACATCAGCGACGTCGTCGCCGCCATCCAGGCTGGCCTGAGCGCCGCCTCCACCGATGCGCCGGTCGCCAATATCTGTACCGGTGAGCCCACCACCATCAACCACCTGCTCGCGGTTATCGGCGACTGTTTCGGCACCGCGCCTCGGCCCGCCTACGCCCCCCCCCGGCCCGGAGATATCCAGCGCTCCCTGGGCGACAACGCGCTCGCCAAAAGATTGCTTGATTGGCGCCCGCGCGTAAGTTTGGCGGCAGGCCTGCGCAAATACCGCCAAAGCGGACATTAGGCGTATATTTCGAGCAATTTTGCCAACATCGCGGGGAGTACGGATTTACTTCTTGCAAGATGTCAACGTGACTTCCCCAGTCATATGATCGGGCCGCGTTTTTTACCTGACATATGAGACCCCGAAACATGTGCGGCATAGCAGGCTGGATTTGCGCCAGCGGTCGGGCGCCGGCGCGACAGCGCTTGATCGCCATGACATCGGCCATCCATCATCGCGGCCCCGACGATGCCGGCCATTTCCACACCCAGACTGCCGACGCCCGTTACGGCATCGCCCTAGGCTTTCGCCGGCTCTCCATCATCGACATCGCCGGCGGCGCCCAGCCCATGCAAGACCCGTCCGGCAACCACACCATAATCTTCAACGGCGAGATTTATAATTTCCAGGCTCTCAGGCGCGATCTCCAGGCCGCGGGCCACCAATTCCGCACCCGCTCCGATACCGAGGTCATTCTCCACGCTTATGATGAATATGGCGACGCCTTCGTCGGCAAGCTACGCGGCATGTTCGCCATCGCCCTCTGGGACCGCCGCCGGCAGCGCCTCATCCTCGCCCGCGATCCATTCGGCAAGAAGCCGCTATTCTTGCACCAGAGCGGCCAGAATCTCTTCTTCGCTTCGGAGATAAAGAGCCTCCTGGTCAATCCCGAGATCGCCGCTTCGGTCGATCGGGACGCGGTTTGGCAGTATCTCGCCTACCGCTATGTGCCCGGCCCCGCCACCCTGTTCCAGGACATCACGAAACTGCCCCCCGGCACCCTCGCGGTTTGGCAGCGCGGCCGCTTGACCACCCAGCGTTATTACACCCCGCCCGACGCCCGCGAAAAACGGCCCCGGCTGCCCGCCGCCACCAGCCCGGTCGATGCTTTTCTGAGTGCACTGGAAGAAGCCGTCCGCATCCGCATGATCGCCGACGTGCCCGTCGGCGCCTTCCTCTCCGGCGGCATCGACTCGTCCGCCGTGGTCGGTCTCATGAGCCGCCACAGCCCCCACCCGGTTAAGACTTTCGCCGCCGGTTTCGACGAGTCCCAATATAGCGAGCTTGATCACGCCGCCCTAATCGCCAAACAATTCGGCGCCGATCATCACGAACACCGCATTCGTCCCGACGACTTGATGGGTGAACTGCCCGGCCTGGTCCAGTTCCGCGACGCCCCCGTCGCCGAGCCCACCGACATTCCCATCTTCATGTTGGCCCGCGAGGCCAGCAAGACCGTCACCGTGGTCCTGACCGGAGAGGGTTCTGACGAATTGCTCGGCGGTTATCCCAAACACCTCTACCAGCGCTACGCCAAGACCTATCAGACCTTGGTGCCGTCTCTGCTCCATGACCGGCTGGTCATGCCCCTCACCCGGGCCCTTCCCTACCGCCTCCGCCGCGCCAAGACCGCCATCACCAACCTTGGCCTGCGCGACCCCCGCGATCAGCTTCCGCGCTGGTTCGGCGCCCTGTCCTGGGCCGAACGAGACCGCCTCGCCGCCCTCCCGCCGCCATCCCGGTCGGCACCGGGGCAAACCCAGTTCCATTTCCCGGCCGGCAACTCGGCCTTGCGCAACATCCTCATGTTCGACCAGTTGAGTTGGCTGCCCGACAACCTCCTGGAACGCGGCGACCGCATGACTATGGCGGCCTCCATCGAGGCCCGCATGCCCTTCATGGATACCGAACTCGCCGAATTCATTTCCGCCTTGCCCGACAACCAGCGCATTCGCGGTCGCCAAACCAAATGGATCCTCCGCCAGGCCATGGAGCAAATCTTGCCGCCTTCGACCTTGCAGCGGCCCAAGGTCGGTTTCCGTGTCCCCGTCAATGAATGGTTCCAGGGCGACCTCGGCGCCTATCTCGTCGATCTCGTCCTCGGCCCCAAATCCTGCACCCGCGACTATTACCGGCCTGAAATCCTGCGCCGGCGCATCGATGAACATCGCAGCGCCCGCCAGAACCACGAAAAGCTGTTATGGTCGATCCTCAATCTAGAGCTTTTCCACCGTCACTGCCTAAACCGGCCCCAGGCCGAATCAGCCCCGGATATCGCGCCTCAGGCCCTCCGCAGCAGCGCCCGGTAGACCCAGTCCACATCCCCCCGCGTCGGCAGGAACAGGCTCGCCACGCCAATGCCCAGCTCCCGGCGGGCCCAGTAGACCAGCAAACCGAAGCCCACCATATTGGTGATAAAGACCGCCAGCGCCGCGCCGAAAATACCCATCGCCGGCAGCAGCACCGCCAACAGCCCCGCCAGCACCGCGACCGCGATCATCTCCGCCTTGCCCACCAGTATGGCGCGGTCATGGGCCAGGAACCCGGCCGCGAACAGCATCTTCCCGGCCAGCGGAATATTACCCAGGATCAGCAGATTGACGATCCCCGCCGCCGGCAGGAATTCCGCCCCGAACAGGGTCTCCAGGACCCACGGCGCAATCGCGATGAGCACCAGCGAGCCCGGCAAGGTGAGCACCAGCATACCTTTCATATAGGCCCCCAGCATCGCCGCCTTGCCGGCCTGCGTTTGCTGACCCGCGATACGCGGCAGCGCCACCAGCACCGCCGTTTCGGCCAGCAGCAACGACCCGCGGGATATTGTCGTCGCCACCGTGTAGAGCCCCAGTTGGGTGGCGCCGAGCATCAGCGAAATCATCGCCTGCCCCAGTCGGTCGCTCGTAAAGCGTCCCAAATCGCCAAAATGGACCTTCGCGCCATAGACCAGCAGGCCTTTCGCCGTCGCCCGCTCCGGCCGCCCCAACAGCAAACCCCGCCGCGCCAGCATCAGCGCCCCCAACACGACGACGGAGCCGTTCGCCGCCAGCATCGCCAACGCCGCACCCATCACCGTGGCGTTCCCGAGCCACCAGACCAACAGCACGCCGAGTGCGAAATTGATATGAACGAGGGTCCTCAGAAGGTTGAATTCCACCAGCATCATGGCGCCGCGAAACAGCGATTGCTGGCACACCGTAACCAGGTTCAGGGGAATAAACGCCAGAAAAACCAGCGCGATCGAAAGCACTTCGGCACGATAGCCACTGAATATGGCCGGATAGAGCAGCAAGCCGGCAGCCACCATGATCGGGCACATCACCGCCAGGAACGCCATGCTGGTCACCTGCAGGCCACGCAGCGAGAACCGCCCGGCGGCGGCGAAATAGGTCACGGCTTCATTAATACCCAGCCGACCCACTGTCGCGATAATCAGCGGCCACAAGAACACCGCCGCCAGCTCACCGCGCCCTTCCGGGCCGAGCATCCGGGCGACCAGCACCCCCGAGACGATGTTGGCAAGCTGGATTATGATCGAGGCAATCGCCGAAAGTGACAACGCCCTCATCGGCACACCCGCCAGGTCATATAAAATTCAGGCGCCGCTCGATGCGATAGAATGCCTTGCGCGGCACCGCCGAGAGAGCCCCAAGGGGTAGGCGCTGAAACAACTCTTCGGTCGCCCGTCTCGCCCGCCGCAGTCCCACCGCCGGCGAGGCAATTTCGACCCGCCCGACGGCAATTGGCACCGAGCCATCGCACAGCCTTTGTTTATACTTTGTATCCCCCCACCCCATATCGATCGCCGCGATCCCCAGCGCCGGGGCGTGCGCCGCCATCTTCAGGATCAAAATAATTCCAGGTGAGTAGCGCGAGAATCTCCGGTCGTAGGCGGGAAACCAATAATGCCAAACACGCCGCGACCGCATGCCCAAATGCACCGAAACAAGTTGTTCGTTGGCATGGAGCGTCGAAAACACGCCGGCAAAATCATCGGTCTGGATGGCACACAGCCGCTCCAGCAATTCTATCGTCCAGCGGTGCCGAAAAACGTCATAGGCGCCGGTCTCCCGATATTGCACGCGTTTCCACGCCTGCAACGCGGTGAAGGTCTCGGGCCTGTTGTCATGCATCCTGAACTCGACCCGCCCGATTTCACGCTCCAGCTTGCGGCTCTTACGCCCGTTATCCGTGATGACTTTGCTCTTCACCCCTTGCCGCCCTCTGGCATAGACATCGAACCCTCGCGAAAGGTCGATCACCGGCGAATAAGTGCGCGCGCCATGATAGGGCGCGAAGCCCGACTGCGACGCCAGCATATGATCGAAATCATAGACACACAGCCCGCATTGACGCACCAGATCGGCACCATCCCACTCTGCATCGCCGGCGGCGATCACACCTTGATAGTCCGAGAGCGGCCCGCCGATTGGTTTGCCGACCCCCAACGCCCGGCGTTGAAACGGAAAAAACCCGATGACCTCGCCCGCCTCCTCCATCACCCCGACAAAGGCGTCGCCACGGACATCCCCCACGGCCTGTGTAAATTCCGGACAGAAATAGGGGCTGGCAAGCGCCCGGTCCCTTTCCTGGAACCGCCGCCACAGCGCGATCTGGTCGGCGCTAAGCTCCCGGGGCGTGACCACATGGACTTTCATGGCAGTGCTTTTACTGCGCCCGTCGCGCCAGCGTCCACGCCCCCTAGGGGCTACCGCTTGGCCAAATAGATTGCGTTGCCGCCCCACCGTCGCGCACCGCGCCGCGAGCCTACCGCCCCCGCTCTAAGGCTACCCCCATAGAGCGGGCATCGCGCCCATTATGCGGCCCAGCACTGACCAAAAGACCGCGGCGGCGGCAGGCCCGGGAACCCATAATCCCGCGATTCCCAATATGCCGATTCATGAAACGCCAACTCGCCGAAACAGCCAAACGAACCCTATTGGATTGCCTCTATTTCAGCGGCGGCTATCGCCTGTTCGAACCGCAATTCGGCGGTCTCGGCACCATCCTGATGTTCCACCGCGTGAGTCCCGGCGACACCGTGCCCTTCGCCCGTGAGATGTATGTCAGCCAAACATTCCTCGACGCCATTCTGACCCAGGTCCGGCGCCTGGGCTGGGACATCGTCGATCTCGACGAAGTTCACCGCCGCCTGACCGGACAATCCCACAGCCCCCGCCGTTTTGTTTGTTTCACCTTCGACGACGGCTACCGCGACAACATGACGTTGGCGCTGCCGGTCTTTCGCCGCCATCAGGCGTCCATGACCATCTATGTCTGTACCGGCCTGATCGATCGCACCGCTGACTATTGGTGGGGTGTCATCGAAGAGCAGGTGGCGCGCGATACCTTGTTGCGCTCGCCGGCGCGGAAGGAACAAGCCTACAACGCTCTCACCCAACACCGTCATGACGACATCGTCGGGACCGCCCCTCACGATGAGGAAATCCCTGGCCGGCCAACCGTCGACTCAGCGGCTCTGCTGGATCGCGTCATGCTCTCCTGGACCGAGCTTGAGGCCCTGTCCGTGGATCCGCTCGTCAGCCTCCAGGCCCATACCGTTCACCATTGGCCGTCGGCCCAGATCGACGAAACGACCGCGAGGCGGGACATCGCCGACGGCCGGGCCGTGCTCGCCCACCGTCTTGGCGTCGACGCCGCGCATTTCGCCTACCCCTATGGCTCACCCAAAGACTGTGGTCCCCGTGATTTCGCCATTGCTGCCGGGCTTGGTTTCAAGACCGCGACCACCACTCGCAAGGGCAACATTTTCTCCGCCCACGGCAGTCACCTGACCTGCTTGCCGCGCATTCCCGTCGGCAGCAAATTCAGATCCACCCGCCATATCCGCGTCCATCTTTCCGGCGCCACCGGGGCCATCGCCAACCGTTTGGCGCCCGTGGTCACGGTCTGAGGCCATGCCGGCAACCATACCGCTTCTTATACAGGGTCTCCGGCCCCTGCGGGCCAAAGTAAGACGGCGCCTGCAGTTCCAGCTGCCCCCTAGAGGCGACCCGTGGGATGCTCTCCGGCGCGAATTGGATCAATGGCACTTGGCCGGCCGCACCGCTGACTTCTGGTGGCGCGATGACGATGCCACCGAGCCCACCGCACCGGTACAACGGCTGCTTGCCTTGCGCCGCAGCGTCGGTATACCGCTCGCCCTCTCGGTCATACCCGCCACTGCCACCGGCGAACTCCGCACCCTCATTCAAGCACAACACGCCCCACGCGCGCTGTCCGTGCTGCAACATGGCTACAGTCATCAAAACCACGCCAAATATCGCCGGCACATGACCGAACTCGGCACCGACCGGTCTTTGGCAACCATCTGCGACGAGCTCGCGGCGGGTCAACAACTGCTGCAGCATTGGCCCGGTTGGCAGCCGGTGCTAGTACCGCCCTTTAGCCACATCGCCCCACGCCTCACCCGCCGCTTGGCCGCCCTCGGCTACACCGGGCTCAGCATCTTCGGTGGCCGCCGCGATATGCCCGATTTGCCTGGCATCTCCCGCGCCAACATCCATATCGACATTTTGGCGTGGGACGCCCCCGAACCCCGTTTTGTCGGCGCCGAACTTTCCCTGACCGCCGCAATCGCTCACTTGTGCGCCAAACGTCAGGGTCGGGCGGACCCCGGCGAAGCCACCGGCTTCATGACCCACTGCTGGGCTCATAACCAGGCAGCGTGGGATTTTTGTACCGAGTTTCTCACCCGCACCAACGCCCACGCCGCCGCCCAATGGGTGTCCACCCCGACGGCTCTTGCCAATACATCATAGGAACGCATTTTGCCGCGCGAACAGCCCGACACAGTGGCCGAGCTTCATGTCGTCATACTTTGCTCAGGCGGCCTCGAGCAGCAGAGCGGTGGCGTCGGCCGTCTTATGCTCTATGTCGTCGATGCCTGGCGCCGCAGCGGCGGCGGCCCGTCATACCGCGTTGTCGATGCCCGCGGCCCCGGGTCGATCATCTGGTCGCCTTTCCACTTGATTAAGGCATTGGCGCAGATAACCATCGCCACCGCGACCGGACGGGCCACTCTTTTGCACGTGAATATCTCGGTCCGTGGCAGCGCCATCCGCAAGTCCGTCATTATCATGGCAGCCGCCCTCCTTCGCCGGCCGGTAATCCTCCACCTCCACGATGGCCATTTCGAGACTTTCTACAACGGCCTGCCAAAACCCGGACGCGCCCTTTTGTCCAAATTATTCGGCTATGCCAGCAAAATAATTGTTCTTGGCCAACACTGGCGCCAGGTTGTGGCCCGCGATCTCAATGTCCCCGAAGAGCACATCGTCATGCTCTACAACGCCGTGCCTGATCCCTCCAAGAAGATCAACAAATCCCGGTCCCGTGGGGACGGCGGCCCCTGCAACATCTTGTTCCTTGGCCGCCTGGGCCCCTGGAAAGGCGTCCCGGTGCTTCTCGAAGCCTTGCAATCGCCCGCGTTGCGCAAGTTGCAGTGGCGCGCCACCCTAGCCGGCGACGGCGAAGTTGAGACCTATCAGGCGATCGCGCGGGAGACGGCCATATCGAAGCGCTTGGACTTTCCCGGATGGGTGAGCGTCGACACGGCCGAAGGCCTCCTTCGCCGAGCCGATATCCTGGTTCTGCCCTCCCAGGGAGAGGGACTACCCATGTCAATCCTCGAAGCGTTGGCCCACAAAGTCGCTGTCATCGCCACGCCGGTGGGTTCAATCCCCGAACTCATTGAGGACGGCAAGACTGGCCTCCTCATACCCGTTGGTGACGGCGCGGCACTGGCGGACGCCATTCGCCACCTCATCGCCAATCCCGACGAACGAGCCCGTCTGGCGGCGGCCGGCCGGCTTCTGTTCGAACACGAATTGGATGTCGACATCTACGCCCGCAGGTTGGCGGATCTCTACACCGAAGTGGCCGCCGATGCCGCCAGCCCCACCCCCGCCAGGCAACCTCAGGCCAACTGACGCACTTTATAGACAGGCCTAGCCCGCCGCCCCGCAATCAGGCCGCTCATCACCATCCACGGCCCCACGATGCGCAACGGTACATATTCGTGCAAGCGGCGTTGCCAGGCGAACCGCAATAGGTCGACCAGTGCGGCCACCAACGGCACCCACACGATCCAGCCATGTCCTGAGATCAATGCGGCAAGTAAGATCAGCTGCAGAAACAGACCCAGAAAAACACCCTTTTCCGCTTTCAAAATACCGACAATCGTGCGCAAAGCCCTACCTTTAAGGCTCAACAAATGCTTTCGAACCAGCACCCCCAACCAACGGTAAGTGGTATCTCTGTAGAACTGCCTTAACCGGTCCGCCGAAAAATAACTTCTGGTTAAGTGGCATCCCATACTGATAGGCACATTAAGAACCCTAAACTCGCGCGCCAACCGAATTGTAAAGTCGCGATCCTCATTCAATTTCAGGGCCTCATCATACCGCAGACCTGATTGCAAAATACCCTCACTTATAAATATCGTCCCGCACGCCCGGTGCCCATAATCCGCGCCTTCCTTGAGCACGCGCAGGCGCCAAAACTCTTCCGTAATCGGCTTACCGTCGGTGTCGTGCTGAATCTCCGTCAAACCGCCCGATACGGCATCTCCACGCCCCGAGCGAACCGCGTCCACGCCGGCCCGAAGGAATTCCTGAGTCAGCACGATATCCCCATCGACCAGCAACACAGCACCCGATGTCGCATTGTCGAGAATGACGTTGCGTGTCGCCGCGGCGTTGGTTTTTCCGTCCATTCGAAACACACGCACGCCCGGCCGTTGCCTGGCGAATTCCGCCATCACCTCGGTCGTTCCATCGCCCGACGCGCTATCCACGAGAACGATTTCAAGGAATTGAACGCCGTCCAACTGCGCCGGTATCGACTTTAGACATTCATGCAGGAACGGAAGCCCGTCTCGCGCAATAACACCGATCGTCAGCCCGAACCCGTCCCCACCACGACCGGCCGGCACCGAACCCAGATCACCCGAACCAGAAGTGTACATTCAATCCATAACTCTTGATCGGCCCGCGGCGATTCCTGCCGCGAAAACGACCTGCGCGTAATCTAGGCCTTGTAAGTGTTATGGTCCACCACAAGAAAGTATGATCTCACGGCCATCCGACCGCAATAAAACGGACAATTGCAGCTACAATGCGTCCGCCGGGAATCGCTTTTCTACGCTACTGTGTCGCACCAATTAGCGCCATCCAACCCGGCAAGTTCCAACATGACTTCGACCGACACAAGGCTTGCGCCCGTACGCAAGCCACACGGCGCCGTTGCGCGCCGTGCCCTTGTATCAAAGCCAATGTTCGTTGATTTGGTTCGCCTTTTCGATGTGCTGATCCTTGCCTTGTCTTCGTTTCTGGCCTATGGCCTCTACAACATAACTGTTCTCGGAGAAGTAGAGACTTGGCCCGTGGCAACCGGCGCCACACTCATCGGAACTTTGCTAAGCATCAACGTATTTAGCTGCTTCAAACTTTACGATTTCGGCCAACTTAGAGACCTGCGCTACCAGTGGCTGCGCACGGCGGCTGCCTGGACCGCGACTCTGGCCTTGCTCATCGTCCTCATCTTCCTCACCAAGACGTCTCTCCTCATATCCCGAGGATGGCTCATCGTCTGGTGGGCTACCTCACTGGGCGGTCTCCTGCTGGCTCGCTTTGTTGTCAAGCATATGATTGAAGTTTGGCAGCAATCAGGCAGCCTCCGCCGCCAAGTCGCCATAGTTGGCGCGACCGATCATGCCGCCCGTGTAATCAATTGGCTACGCAATGAACAAGGCACGGAGGTATCCCTCGTTGGAGTTTTCGATGACCGGTCCGCCCGCGCCCCGTCGGAGGTGGCTGGTGTTCCCGTTCTTGGCACCACCGACAGCCTCGTCACCTTTGCCCGTGAAAACAGCGTCGATCAGGTCATCATCGCCTTGCCGTCGGCGGCCGAAACCAGGGTCATGCAGACCATCGGCAAATTGCGTCAGCTGCCCTCGGAGATCGATCTCAGCCTCGACCTCGCGGGCAGCGCGCTCATGGCCGTGGCAAGCAGGAAGAATCCCGCGAGCTTACCGCTGCTTCACATTATTGACCGGCCCTTGAACGATTGGCAGTGCGTGTGGAAATCCCTCGAAGACAGGATCCTCGCCAGCCTGATCCTCGTCCTGGTTTCCCCGCTCATGTTCATGATCGCGGTATCGATAGCGCTGGAAACCCGGGGCCCGGTCATATTTCGCCAGCGCCGCCATGGTTTCAACAGCCGGCACATTACCGTGTACAAATTCCGTACCATGCATCACGGTATGAGTGACCCCAGCGGCGACCGGCAGACAGTCAAGGGCGACCCCAGAATCACCCGCGTCGGCCGTTTTCTCCGCCGCCGGAACCTCGACGAACTGCCGCAATTCATCAACGTCCTGCAGGGCAGACTCTCTGTCGTCGGTCCACGTCCCCACGTACCCGCCATGAAGGCCGCCAACAGGCTTTATCATGAAGCGGTGGATCAATACGCGCTGCGCCACCGCGTCAAACCGGGAATTACCGGCTGGGCACAGGTAAATGGCCTGCGTGGCGAAACCGATACCATGGAAAAGGCGACCCGCCGCGTGGAATTCGACCTCCACTACATCGATAATTGGTCCCTATGGCTCGACTTTAAGATCATTATATTGACGGTCCTACGCGGCTTCCGTGACCCTAACGCCTACTGACAGGGGCAACCTCCGCTGCCTTACCTCCGGGCGACAACGCTAACCCCACATCAGCCGGCATGATCCCAGCCCCCAAGGCAATGCGCTAGCAGGCTGCTGAAGAAGTCTGGCGGGAATCAAAATGAAGACAATTTTCGCAGCAATAGGAGTGCATTTGTTCGAATATCGGGAATATTCGATCAAATGTACGACGCAGTGATGCGGGAATTGGATCATTTTGAGCCCGTCACGACTTTTTCAGCAGCCTGCTAGACTGACGAAGCGCGCGCTGGCCATCATTGCCCGTGGGTTGGGCCACTGTTTCGCAGCGCCATCACGCCACCGATCGCGCACGGACCTCAAGAGGCTTGGTCGTTCCAACCTGAGCAATCGAACAATCGGAAAACCTAATGCGGGCACGTCGCACAAACGCAAGCGGCCGTCCTTCGCGCCGCCGCCCGGGTCGAACCTGTTATGGTGGTTGATACCCTACCGGGCGTCGGCGTCGAGATAATACTGCTTGAATTTGCCGTAGTACCGCCAGGTGTCGCCGTAACCCTGCTTGGCATTCTTAATGACGTCGACTTGAGTAAGCACCGCCCCGGCCATTGTGGCGCGGGATTCGCGCAGCTGCTTCAAGGCCGAGACAGCAAGGTCCCTCCCTGTGTCGCGCCAGCGCACGGCAAACACGCAAAGATCGGCAACGCCCGCCAGTATTCTGGCATCGGAGAGTGGCAAAACCGGCGGTGAGTCCAACAAAATGAGATCATATTGCCCACGCACGCGATCCAACAGAAGCCGCATCCTGTCCGCTCTGAACAGGGCCGCGCTATCGTGCGTCAGACGGCCGCTGGTAATAAAATCGACGCCCGTGGCCTCATCTTTCCGGACCACGTCATACAGCGTCAGGCCATCGAGCAAATAGTCCACCAATCCCCTGTCATTTTGCGCGTTCATCGATTCATGCACGCTGGGCCGGCGCACATCGCAGTCGATTATCAGCACACGCTGACCCGAACCCGCCACCAACCTGGCCAACGACAGGACAAACGTCGTTTTGCCTTCATTGGGAATAGCCGAAGTGGTCAGCACGACTTTCTGCTCGGGCTGGGTCCGCGCCAGCAATAGCGACGTGTGTAACGATCGCAGCATTTCAGCGAACGGCGACCCAGGTCTCTCCTGCACCAAATCCTCGGGCCGCCGGCCCGAACGGCGCATCCCCGCGACGCGCGGCACGAAACCGAGCGCCGGAAGCCCCAAGACGCCCTCCAATTGCACAGTGCTGCGAAAACCGCGGTCGGTCCATTCAAGCACCAGGGCGATAACCGTGCCCAACACCACGGAGAAAACCAGAGCCACCGAAAGAATGAGCGTCTTTTTTGGCACAGCCGCCTGCAGCGGCGGCGCCGCGTACGAGATGACGCGGGCATCCGGCCGCTCGAGGCCAAATTGTTCGCTGGTCTGTTTAAACCGCCCCAGGAATGTTTCGAATAGCGCACTGTTTGCCGTCGCCTCGCGCTGCAACGCCCGCAACTGGATCTCCGACTCGTTCGATTGCCGGGCCTTTAGCTCGAGAGCCGAAATTTCCTGGTCGAGAGCCTCGACCCGTGCCTGAGCCGCGGCCGCCTCGCTCCGGATGCTCAACAATACAGCTTTTGTTTCCAGCTCGATTTGGCTCGCTAGCCGCTCCAGATCGGCCCGTACGTTCAACATGATGGGATGCAGATCGCCATACTGCGCCGCCAGTTCGGCTTCTCGGCGCAAGAGATCGGTCTGCATACTTTTTTGCGCTTGGATTGTCGGCGAGTTCAAAACTTGGCGCAGGGCACTTGCATCGCCCTGCGCCTCCAACTGATCCGCGATTGTCAGCCGCGACTTGGCCTCGGCCAGGAGTGACCGCGCAATCGAACGTTCGCTATTCAGTTGACTGATTTGCTCGACCACCAGGGAAACCGTTGCACCCTGATTAAAACCGGCGCCGGCGCGAAAATCCTCAAAGGCTTTTTCCGAACGTTGCACCTCGCCACCCAAGCTGTCGAGCCGTTCATCGAGCCAGGA
>QIGO01000071.1 GCA_003230015.1 Alphaproteobacteria bacterium
GCCTTCGCCGGACCGACAATTTACGACCGCATCCTGGCGGTCAATATGTTCGGTACCAAAATCGTGCTGCTGATCGCCGTCCTGGGTTTCCTGACGGCGCGACCAGACTTTCTCGATATCGCCCTGGTCTATGCGCTGATCAATTTCGTCGGCACCATCGCGGTGATGAAATTCTTCAAATACAACCATCTTGGGCTGCCCCTTGAAGGCGAGGATTTGGGTGACCTGTAAATGATGCTGGTGGGCGATATCGTAAGCTGGGCCCTGATCCTGGGGGGCGGCTTTTTCCTGGTGGTGGGGGCAGTGGGGGTGCTGCGGCTGCCGGATTTCTTCAGCAGGCAGCATGCGGCCGGGGTGACCGATACCATGGGGGCCTATCTGCTGCTGGCGGGGCTAATGGTGCAAGGCGGGTTGACGCTGGTGAGCGCGAAACTGGTGCTGATCGTGGTGTTCCTGTTCGTTACCGGCCCAACTTCCACCCATGCGCTGGCGCAGGCGGCCGTGAGCACCGGCCTGAAGCCATTCTTGGGCGAGCGCCAGGAGGACGGGTCATCGAAGACATAATCAACGTGACGCTGCTCGGGTTCCTGGTAGCTACCGCGCTGTTCGTCGTGCAGGCGCGGAACTTGTTCGTTTCGGTGATCTTGATGGGACTGTTCAGCCTGCTGGTGGCCGGGCTGTTCATGGTCTTGGATGCCGTCGACGTGGCCTTCACCGAAGCCGCCGTGGGGGCGGGCATCTCAACCGTCCTGTTCCTGGGGACCATCGCCCTGGTGGCGCCCAAGGAACGCCCGGTCGCACCGCGCAGCCGGCGCCAATTGCTGCCCTTCCTGGTGGTTGGGGCGACCTTCGCGCTGCTGATCTTCGGGACCCTGGACATGCCGCTCTACGGCGACCCCAACGCGCCCATCCATGTCTATGTCGCGCCGCGTTATCTGGAGCAGTCGGCAACCGAGATCGGCATTCCCAACGTGGTGACATCGGTGCTGGCGAGCTATCGCGGCTATGACACGCTGGGGGAGATAACGGTGATCTTCACCGCCGCGCTGGGGGTGATGATGCTGATTGGCCGGGGCCGGAAATTCCCGCGGCGGCGCCGCGAAACCGACGAGGCCTAGCATGGCGATGAACCAGCATGCGGTCTTGCGGGTGGTCACCAAGCTGTTGATGCCCTGCATCCTGCTGTTCGCGCTCTATGTGCAGTTCCATGGCGAATTCGGGCCCGGCGGCGGTTTCCAGGCGGGGGTGATCTTCGGCGTCGGTTTCGTGCTCTATGCGCTGATATTCGGGGTGGGCGCGGCGCGGCGGGTGGCACCGCCCGGGGTGTTGCGCGGCGTGCTTGCCGGCGGGGTGCTGCTGTTTACCGGCGTCGGTATCGCCGGGGTGTTGCGCGGCGGCAGTTTTCTCAACTATTCCGTACTTAGCAAGGATCCCTTGCTTGGTCAGGAAATGGGCATCCTGTTGATCGAGTTCGGTGTCGGGACAACGGTGGCGGCGGCGGTGATCACTCTGTTTCTTATCTTCGCGGGGCAGGAGCAGAAGGAATGAGCTTTCCCGGCCTGATCAATTATTGGGCCGTGGCGGCGCTGATGATGATCGGCTTCTATGCGGTGATCGCGCACGGCAATCTGGTGAAAAAGGTTATCGGCCTGAATATCTTTCAGGCAGCGATGTTCATCTTCTATATCTCCATGGCCAAGGTGCGGGGCGGGACGGCACCGATCCTGGACGACGATCTGAGCGTGTTCAGCAATCCCCTGCCCCATGTGCTGATCCTCACCGCGATCGTCGTGGGGGTGGCGACGACGGCGTTGGGTCTGTCACTGATCGTGCGCATCCGCGATGCCTATGGCAGCGTAGAGGATGAGGAAATCCGCGCCATCGAGGCGGCGAGTGATTAACAGCCAGCTGCCGATCCTGCAAGTGATGGTGCCGCTGCTGGCCGCATCGCTCTGTGCGATCCTACCGTTCCGCCGGCTGACCTGGTTGATTGCGCTGGCAGCGAGCCTGGCGGCGTTGGCCATTTCCCTTAATCTGCTGGTGCTGGTGTTGAACGATGGCCCGATCAGCTATGCGCTGGGGGATTGGGCGGCACCTTGGGGGATCGAATACCGGGTCGATGCCTTGAGCGCCTTCGTGCTGGTCCTGGTCAGTGCCCTTGGCAGCATCATCATGGTCTTCGCCCCGACCAGCCTGGCGCGGGAGATCGACGCGGACCGGGTGTTCCTGTTTCACGCCATGTATTTGCTGAACTTGGCCGGGCTGCTGGGGATGGCGGTCACCGGCGACGTCTTCAATCTGTTCGTGTTCCTGGAGATCTCGTCGCTTTCGTCCTATGTGATGATCGGCCTGGGGCGAGACCGGCGGGCGCTGACGGCGGCGTTCCAATATTTGATCATGGGGACCGTGGGGGCGACCTTCTACGTCATCGGCGTCGGCATGATGTATATGATGACCGGCACCCTGAATATGGCGGATCTGGGTACCCGGTTGCCGGAAGTGGCGGCAACGCGCACGGTGATCGCGGCCATGGCCTTTATCGTGGTGGGCCTGGGGCTGAAGCTGGCGATCGTGCCGCTGCATTTCTGGCTGCCCAACGCCTATGCCTACGCACCGACGGTGGTGTCGGCCTTTCTGGCGGCGACGGCAACCAAAGTGGCGCTTTATGCGCTGCTGCGGATCGTGTTCACGGTGTTCGGCGGGCCGGCGATGATCGGGCTGCCGGTGGACCAGATACTGCTGGTGCTGGCCATCGTGGCGATGTTCGGTGCTTCGGCGGTGGCGATATATCAGACCGACGCAAAGCGGCTGCTGGCCTATTCCAGCCTCGCCCAGATCGGCTATATGGTGCTGGGGATCAGCTTTCTGAGCGCCACGGGGCTGACCGCGACAATCATCCATCTGTTCAATCACGCGCTGATGAAGGGCGCCTTGTTCCTGGCACTGGGCTGCATCTATCTGCGCCTGGGTTCGGTACAGATCGAAAAAATGGCGGGGCTGGGGCGGCGGATGCCGTGGACCATGGGCGCGTTCGTGGTCGGCGGCCTGAGCCTGATCGGCATACCGCTGACCGTCGGCTTTATCAGTAAATGGTATCTGATCCAGGCGGCGCTGGAACGGGGATGGTGGCTGGTGGCGGCGCTGATACTGCTGAGCTCGTTGTTGGCGGTGATCTATGTGTGGCGCGTCGTCGAGGTGGCCTATTTCCAGGCGCCAAGCGATGACATGCTGCAGTTACGCGAAGCGCCGGCGGTGATGGTGGTGCCGGTGTGGGTGCTGGCCGGCGCCAATGTGTATTTCGGTGTCAACCCGCAGCAAACCATCAGGGCGGCGCAGAGTGCGGCAGCGGCGCTGCTGGGAGGCGGCGGGTGAGTCCGGAGACCGCCATCATCGCGGCGCTGGCCGTGCCGGCACTGGGGGCGCTGCTGATCGGACTGGCCGGCCGGGTGCCGAACCTGCGCGAGGCGATTACCTTGACGACGGCGGCGGCGCTGTTGGCCATCGTGATCTCGCTGGTGCTGGCCTGGTTCGACGGGGCGCGGCCCGATGTGACGCTGCTGGAGATGATACCGGGGCTGTCGCTGCGGTTCACGGCGGAGCCGCTGGGCTTGCTGTTCGCGCTGGTGGCGTCATCGCTGTGGATCGTCAATTCGATCTATTCCATCGGCTATATGCGGGGCAATGCCGAACATAACCAGACCCGCTATTACATCTTCTTCGCGTTGGCCCTGACAAGCACCATGGGGGTGGCGCTGGCCGGCAATATGCTGACCCTGTTCGTGTTTTACGAGCTGTTGACGCTGAGTACCTATCCGCTGGTCGCCCATCATGGCACGCCCAAGGCCGTCCGCTCCGCGCGGACCTATATGGGGGTGCTGATGGCGACGTCCATCGGCTTGCTGCTGTTCGGCATGATCTGGACCTGGCAGGCGGCGGGCACGCTGACCTTCACGCCGGGCGGGGTGTTCGAGGGCAAAATCTATCAGCCGCTGACCGGTATTCTGCTGGCGCTGTTCGTGTTCGGGATCGGCAAGGCGGCTCTGATGCCCGTGCACCGATGGCTGCCGGCGGCGATGGTGGCGCCAACGCCGGTGAGCGCCCTGCTGCATGCGGTGGCGGTGGTCAAGGCCGGGGTGTTCGCCGTGGTCAAGGTGATCGTCTATATTTTCGGCGTCGAGCATTTGCGCACAGTCATCAACTTCGATTGGCTGAGTATCGTTGCCGGCTTTACCATTGTCGCGGCCTCGGTGGTGGCGCTGCGGCAGGATAATTTGAAGCGGCGATTGGCCTATTCGACGGTGAGCCAGCTTTCCTATGTGGTGCTGGCGGCGGCGATTCTGGTGCCGATTTCAGTGGCCGGGGCGGCGCTGCATATCGCGGCCCATGCGGTGAGCAAAATCACGTTGTTTTTCGCCGCGGGCTCAATCTATACCGCCGCCCATAAGACCGAGATCAGCCAACTGGATGGCATCGGCAAACGCATGCCCTGGACGATGGTGGCCTTCGGGATCGGGGCGCTGTCGATCATCGGGCTGCCGCCGACGATCGGCTTTACCAGCAAATGGCTGATCCTGCAGGGGGCGTTCGAGGCGCAAAATTCGGTGGCCATCGGGGTGATTATTCTCAGTACCCTGCTCAACGCGGCCTATTTCCTGCCGATTATCTATGTGGCGTTCTTTCGTTCGGAAAGCGGCGAGGCCGCACCCCATGGCGAGGCGCCCTGGCCGATGGTGCTGGCGCTGACGGCGACCGCGGGATTGACGGTGGTGCTGTTTTTTGCACCGGGATGGCCGCTGGCGTTGGCGCAAGAGCTGGCGGGAATAGTGCGATGAGCGAAGAGCGGGACAAACATTGGCTGGTGCGGCAGAGCACGATCCGGCTGCTGTGGCGGCTTGGCATCCTGGTGCTGATAATTCTGACCCTGGGCGATCTGGTGGTGCCGCGCAAAGCCGCATTCGGCATCGACGGCAGTTTCGCGTTCTATTCCTGGTTCGGCCTGCTGTCCTGCGTCGCCTTGGTGCTGTTCTCCAAGGGCCTGGGGGCGTGGCTGAAACGGCGCGATGATTATTATGACGGTTAGCACCATACCGCCGGCATTGATCCTGATCCTGGGAGCGTTCCTGCTGCCGCTGACCGTGGGGAATGTGCGCCGCGCGGTGCTGCTGGCGCTGCCGGTGATGGCGCTGGCGGTGCTGTGGCAAGTGCCGGATGGGCCGGTCTTGACCTTCGATTTCCTGGGCCAGGAATTGGTGCCCCTGCAAGGGTCGACATTGGGGCGGCTGTTCGGAACGGTGTTTCTGATCATGGCCTTCGCCGGCGGCCTGTTCGCCATGGCGCAGAAGCGCAGTACCGAGCTGGTTGCCGGCTATATCTATGCCGGCAGTGCCGTGGGCGTGACCCAAGCCGGGGATTTGCTGACGATATTGGTGTTCTGGGAAGGCATGGCGGTGGCGTCCGGCCTGGTGATCTGGGCGGCGGGTACGGCCGCGGCCTACCGCGCGGCGATGCGCTACATGATGGTGCATCTGCTGGGCGGCGTGGTGCTGATGGTGGGTATTGCCGGTTATGCGGTGGAAACCGGATCCTTGGCATTCGTGGCGATGCAGCCGGAGAGCGTGGCGACGTGGCTGATCCTGATCGGGTTCCTGGTCAATGCCGGGGCGCCGCCGCTGTCGGCCTGGCTGCCGGACGCCTACCCGGAAACCTCCTATAGCGGCATGGCTTTCCTGTCCGCCTTCACCACCAAGACGGCCGTCTATGTGCTGCTGGTGGGTTTTGCCGGCACCCAGGTGCTGATCTATATGGGCCTTTACATGATCTTCTATGGGCTCATCTATGCGCTGCAGGAAAACGACATGCGGCGGATCCTGGCCTATAGCATCATCAATCAAGTGGGTTTCATGGTGGTGGGCATCGGCATCGGCACACCGATGGCCCTGAACGGCGCGGCCGCCCTCGCCTTCGCGCATATCATCTATAAGGCGTTGCTGCTGATGTCGGCGGGGTCGGTGCTGCATATGACCGGGCGGCGCAAATGTACCGACCTTGGCGGGCTGTTTCAGAGCATGCCGATAACGGCGACCCTGGGCATCATCGGGGCGCTGTCGATCTCGGCCTTTCCGCTGACCTCGGGCTTTGTCAGCAAGTCGATGGTCTCGCAAGCCGCCTTCGACGCGCAGATGGGGGCGGTCTGGCTGCTGCTGACGGCGGCCTCGGCCGGGACGGTCCTGTATGCCGGGATTAAATTCCCCTGGTTCGTGTTCTTCCAGAAGGATTCCGGACTGCGCCCCGCCGAACCGCCCTGGAATATGCGGTTGGCGATGATGCTGCTCGCCGGGCTGTCCATCGGGCTGGGGATTTTCCCGGAGCCGCTTTATCGGTTGCTGCCGTTTGCGGTGGAATTCGTGCCCTATACGGTGCCCCATGTGCTGAACATTTTGCAGCTGCTGCTGTTCTCCGGCCTGGCCTTCTTCCTGTTGCTGCCATTGATGAAACGGACGCTGACCATCAGTCTCGATACGGATTGGCTGTATAGGCGTTTGGGTAATCGGCTGGGGGTGCTGTTGCTGACCCGAGGCGGGGCGCTCTATGCCGGGTTGCGCCAATTCGCGCTGGCACTATTGGGGCGGGGAATGGCGCTGGTATTCCGCTATAGCGGGCCGAAGGGGGCGTTTGCCCGCACCTGGTATACCGGCGATGCGATCATGACCGTCACGGTGGTTTTGGCGGTGATGCTGGCGCTGTTCTTCTTTTGACCCGTCAAAGGCTAGCGGCGGCCTTTTCGAATACGAAAATGCCACATTTTAACCAGCCCTCACGCAAGCAGACTTCGCCGGCGGTGGCGCCGGCCAGCGCACCCCAGGTGGGGCCGGGCACGGGCAGGTGGACCATGGGTTTGGTCAGCAAAATGGCCCAATCGGCGCGTCGGCGGGCGACGCGGCTAAGGTCCGTTTCGTCGACGAGTGTGAGCCCGGCCGCTGCGGCGAGCTGTTCGATCCCGGCTGCCGTCAACAACGGCCCGAGCTGCCAACCAAGGCGAAATCTTTCGATCCAGGCGGATATCTGCGCGTCGCCGATCTCTTTGGTCGGCGCGGCGAGGAAAAAGTCGAACAAGACAAAACGGCCGCCGATGCGAAGAAAATCGCCGACGACCTGGAAGAACCGGGCGGGATCGTGACAATGGCCAAATGATTCGAGGGCGTATGCACAATCAACGCCAGCCGGCACAGGCGGTCGCAGATAGTCGGCGACAATAAAATGGCAGTGGGCGCCAACCGCGGCGCGCGCCGCCCTGTCGTTTGCCGCGCGCGCCTGATAGGAACTCAAGGTGACCCCGAGGACGCGCATAGGTGCCTGTTGGGCAAGGTAGACGGCGGTACCGCCAATGCCACAGCCGAGATCGACGACCAACCCAGGGGTGTCGCCGGGTGCAAGAACCGGTGTCAGGGCCTGCCTGACCAAGCCCGATATATGGAGCAGCGCCTCGACCCGGTTCCGGGTGTGCTCGGCCCAGACCACCTGATGCATAATTCCGGTCTGACGCCGGGCCGGCGATAGCAAAAGCGGGGTGATCCGCTCATAGTAGCCGGTTAGCGCCCGGTAGAGCCGTGTGCGTTTGGGATTTGCCGACGTCATAAAGGAACCTAGCGTTGTTCACATGACGATATCACGTAACTCCAAATACGGCGCCTGGGGCGCGGCGCTGCGAAGGTTTGTCATTGCCGCCGTCGCCGTCCTGTTCCTGAATTCAGCCCTTACTTTCGACAATCTTTGGCCGACGCCGTGGGTTGCGCCGACGCGGCTGATTTCGATTGAAGTCGTCCTTGTTGTGCTCGCCTTGGCGCTGCTTGGGCGGGAGCTGTCGAGACGGCGCGCGCTGCGCGCGGGGCTGGCGTTCGGGATCATGGTTCTGGCCCTGGCCCGCTATGGCGAGGTCACGGCAGCCGGGCTGTTCGGACGGGAACTGGATCTCTATTGGGACCTTCGTCATGGGCCGGCGGTGCTGCTGCTGATCGCCGGCGCGGCACCGGTTTGGGTGGTCGCCGGCTTTGCCGTTGTGGCGGGTCTCGCCGGCTTCGGCCTCGTGTTGTGGCTGTTCTGGCTGGCGCTGGGGGCGGTCTCGGCGGCGCTTGCCGGGTCGCGCCATGGCCGAATTGCAGGCGGACTTTCGATGGTTCTGTTGCTGCTGCTCGGTCTCGTGGATAAGGATTTGTTCGCGCGCCCGGCTGCCGCCGCGGCGGCGCGCCAGTTGGCGCTGGTTGGCAAGAATATGACCGCCGGCACGGAGGCGCTGCCTTCCGCCCTGATACCGGGTGACTTTGGAGCGCTCGCCGGCGCCGATGTTTTTGTCCTGTTCTTTGAATCCTATGGCGCGGAAGTGTTCGAATATGGCCCCTATGAGGAGGCAACCCGGCCGGCCTACGCGCAATTGGCGGATGTGCTTGAGGGCGCCGGGTGGCAAGTCGCCTCCGGGCTTGTGGACTCACCAACATTCGGCGGTGCGTCTTGGCTCTCCCATGCCACACTGCTTGCCGGACAGTGGATCGACGGGCCGCTGCGTTACCGCGACTATCTCAGCGCGCCGCCGGAGACGCTGACCGACCGCTTCAATGACGCCGGATATCGCACGATCGCCCTGATGCCGAATTTGCAGTCGCCTTGGCCGGAGGGCGAAAAGTTGAGGTTCGACCGCCTCTATGGGGCGGCATCGATCGGCTACAGCGGTCCATCCTTCGGACGCTGGAGAATTCCCGATCAGGCGAGCCTGGCCTGGCTGGGCAAGGCGGAGATCGACGTCGCCGACCGCGCGCCCTTGTTCGTTTTCTACCCGATGATCACCAATCATTTTCCCTATACGCCAGTGCCCCCGTATTTGCGGGATTGGTCAAAGTTCCAGCGAGCCGAGCCCTACGGTGCCGAGGACAAGCCGGCGGAGCCGGAGACCTATGTCGAGGGTTATCTGGGCGCCGTGCGTTACACTTTGGCCGTCCTGGGCGGGTTTCTATCGGGGGTGGCGCCGCGTGACGCCGTCGTCGTGGTGCTCGGCGATCATCAGCCGCCAACCGTCGTTTCGCGCCAAGGCGCGTCCAACATGGTGCCGGTGCATATCTTCTCGACCAACCCTGCCCGGTTGAGAGTGTTCGAGGCCGAAGGTTTCGCGATGGGGCTGGTGCCATCGCGCCTAGCGCTGACCATGGCCGAGCTTTCCGCCGTGCTGGTCAGAGCCTTTAGCCAGCCGGGCCGCTGACAGCGCTATCCTGGCGCAGGAGCCAGGCCACGTCCTGGGCAAATGATGCGAACAGAGCGGCCAAGCCAAAAGCCGCGGCGGCGGTGGCAACCGCGGCAGAGGTGACCGGCGCCAAGGCGGCAATGAGCACGAGGATCTGGAGGACGCATACCGCACGCGCCCGGAAACTAGGCGGCGGCGCGCGGCGTAACTTCGACCAAATCAAGCCGGCCGCCAACAGGATGTAGCGAAACAGACCCGATGCGACGACCCAAATGCCAACCTTGCCGGTATCGAAGACCAGTATGCCGAGGATCAATATGAAGAGGGCGTCGAGTTCTTGGTCGAAAAGCCCGCCTAAAGGCGAAACGGTGTTGAGCTTGCGCGCGACCCACCCGTCCAACCCGTCGAGCAACAAAACAAAAGCCGCAACAGCCGTCATCAACCAGAGATATTGCGGCAAAAGCGGGCCATAACCCACAAACCCGGCGAGAAGACAGGTCAGCAGAGCGCGAAATAAGGTGACGCGGTTCGCCGCCCCGAACTGATGGTGGGGGGCGTGCAGCTTGAATGCCGCCGTGACCAGCAGGGCGATCAGCGCGTATAATGTCATCGTCCTGGCGAAATGGCCGGGCTCCAGGGCGAGGATTTGCGACAGCGCATGAAGCGATACCGCCAGTATAATGCCCCCGGCCAAGGCATTGGCGGCAAAACCAATGAACAAGCCGCGGGTGGAGCGCGCGGATGGCGAGCGATCACTCAAGAGCGTCTGTAGTTCAGTCAAAGCGTTTCGATTTCCCAAGCCAAATGCGGCAGTCCCGGCTGGAACGAGCACCGCCACATCTTTAACCTGTAATTATGCCGTCACTGTGGCCGTTAGCAAGGGGTGCGCGGATGCTGTCAAGTGGCACCAATTATGCCCAATCGATATTGGCAGACCGACGGGGCAAGGGCGGCTGATGCCGAATGCGAAAGTCTGGTTTGTTGTTGCCGGCGATCTGGATAGACCAACCGGCGGCAACATCTACGACCGGCGCATTGTCGAGGCGTTGCGCGGCCAAGGCTGGGATGTCGAGGTCATGTCACTCACGGGGCGATTCCCCAACGCCGGTGCCGCGGCCGTAAGCCATGGGGAACGGATGTTCGAAAGCCTGCCCGACGGCAGCATCCTGGTGATCGACGGGCTGGTATTGGCCGATATGTGGGAAATCGTGCTGCGCCAGCGCGACCGCATGCGAATGCTGGCGATTATCCATTACGCATTGGCTCAGGTGCGGGGGTTGCCACGCCGCCTAAAACATCGGCTGTGCGCCCAAGAGCAGGCCGGGCGGGAGGCCATGGATCGTATTGTCGTCACCAGCCACCATATGGCGCGGGTTCTCGAAGATGACGGCGTGCCTGCCGGGTGTATCGGTATTGTCGAACCTGGCGTCGATGGGGCGCCGATGAGCCGGGGATCCGGCGCGGCGGCCGCGACTTTGCTGTGTGTCGCAAATGTTACCGAGCACAAAGGCGCGCTCATTCTGATCCGCGCCCTGGCACTGCTAGAAAGCATGGCGTGGCGGCTGATATGGGTTGGCAGCCTGACACACGAGCCGGCGACCGTGCTGGCGTTGAGGCGCGAGATCGCCGATCTGGGGTTGGCGGCACGCGTCGAACTGGTGGACGAAATCCCCCATGAGAGGCTCGGTGCGATCTACGAAAGCGCGGATGTGTTCGTTTTGGCCTCTTTTCACGAAGCCTATGGCATGGCCGTGAGCGAGGCGCTGGTGCGCGGCCTGCCAATCGTCAGCACCAGGGCAGGGGCGATCCCAGAATTGGTCCCGGCGACGGCCGGGCTGCTGGTGCCGGCCGGCGACGTCGCGGCGTTCGCGGACGCCATGGGGCGCGTCATCGCCGACCGGGCGCTGCGCTCGCGGCTGGCGGCCGGGGCATGCCGGGCGGGGCAGGGTCTGCGGGATTGGGGCGCGGCCGGCATGCAGTTCGCGGCCGAAATCCGGCGGGTTGACGTGCCGTGACGGACGCTCTGTTGCCATGGCTGGCCCTGCGGTACCGGTTCGACGAGGCGGCCCGCAGCGATCTTGTCACCCAACGGGTCGCCGAGCTGTGCCGAAAGAGAGCGCCCTTGCGGGTGCTGGATCTGGGTGCCGGAACAGGTGCCAATTTTCGCTATCTGGCGCCGCGACTGGGGTGCGATCAGACGTGGCTGCTGGTGGACCAGTCCGGCGATCTGCTGGCTCAGGCAAAAAAAGAAATAGGCGATATGGCGGTGGGCACCGCCCATGATTGGACGGTGCGGACAAAAATCCTCGACATGGCCGAGGGCATCGCGCGCCTCGATTTCGGCGCTTTCGATCTGGTCACGGCCAGTGCCCTGACCGATCTTGTCTCGCTGCGTTGGTTCCAGCGGCTGATTGACGCTTGTTGGGAAGCGCGGGTGCTTGTCGCCGTGGCCTTGACCTATAACGGCCGGAAGATTTGGGACCCGCCGGAACCGGACGATGCGCTCGTGCTTGACTGGTTCAATCAGCACCAGCGTACCGACAAAGGTTTCGGCCCGGCGATGGGGCCAGAGGCCACCGATCTGATGATCGAGGCCGCCCATAACGCCGGCTACGCGACGTTGCGGGAGCGCAGCGACTGGCAAATTGGGCCAAACGAGACAGCGATGCATGAGGCCATGATGCGATGGGTCACCTTGGCGACGGAGGAATTCATGCCGAAGGAAACCGAGCGCATAAAGACCTGGGCAGCAAAGCGGCGACGAATCGCAGGCGCCGGGGCTTGTTCGCTGACGGTGGGGCATTGCGATATTCTGGCGTATCCGCCGAACGGCGACAGCGAGAGAGCTTAAGCGCGTTTGAACGTTATCGCGAAGGCGCCTCTGGTAACCGGCAGCGGGATCAAGCTGACGACCGCCGCCAAGGCCCGCAACAGGCGGGGCGGGCCGGCAACCTCAACCCGCTTGACCGCAAAGGGCAGCGGGTCGACACGGGTCGCGGTGAGACCGACCCGGCGGGCCAAGGATTTGAGATCGCGCACGGCATATGATCTGTCCGAGTCGAAAATCACCGGCTGACGCCCGGTGACCAAGCGCTTCCACAGAAATGCGAGGTTGGCCTTGTGGGGCATGATGACGAGGATGCGTCCGCCGCTCGCCAACAGCGAGCTGGCGCGGCGCAGGGCCAGGTCCGGCTCGAGTATGTGTTCGAGCGTGCCAATGAGCAGAATTACATCGAAATGGCCGAGCCGGTCCGGCTCGAGGTCCGTCGCCTGGCCATGCACAAAAGCCAAATTATCGGTACCGGCGCGCTGCGCGTTGGTTCGGGCGCGGGCCACCATTGCCGACGAGATGTCGGCGCCAACGCCGCGCCGAATGGCCGGCGCGAGGCACAGCAGATGCTGGCCGGTGCCGCAGCCGATATCGAGCACGCGCGGCCGGCCATAAGTCTCGCAAAGCTTGAGCAGCAAATCGATCTGGGCCTGAAAATCCGGCGCAAGAGGCGTTCCAGGCGCGATGAAGGAATCATACTCCAGCGCTAGGCGATCGAATGTTTCTATGATCTGCGCCGCGCTGCCGCGCGGAATATCTTTGGCCATGTTCGCCCAATTCGCGGCTCGAACGCCGGTGCCACAGCGAACGGCGTTGTTACACAAACCAGACTGACTGGAAAGCGCGTTGGCGGAACCGACGCCGGGCGGCCTGACCCAAATCGGCGAAGCTGCCGGCCGCTAGAAGCCCCAAACCAGGGCAATCAGCGGTACCGCGGTGACGACAATCAGCGCATCCAACGGCAAACCCATGCGCCAATAGTCGCCGAAGCGGTAGCCGCCGGGGCCCATGACCACGACATTATTCTGGTGGCCGATGGGGGTGAGAAAAGCGCAAGAGGCGCCAATGGCCACGGCCATGAGAAAGGGATCGACGCTGGTGCCTAATCTGGTGGCGATGCTGGCGCCGATGGGTGCCATGACGATGGCCGTGGCGGCGTTGTTGATGATGTCGGTAAGGGCCATGGTGACGACAAGCAACAAAGCCAACACCATGATCGGCGGCACCTGGGATGCCACATCGACGATGCCATTGGCGATCAACTCGGTGGCGCCGGTCTCCTGCAATGCCTGGCCGAGGGGAATCATCGCCCCCAACAGGACAATCACCGGCATGTCGACGCTTTCATAAACCTGGCTGGCGCCAATGCGGTTGAGCAGGACAAGAGCGACGACCGCAGCGACAAAGGCGACATGGGCGGGCAGCCAACCAAGGGACGTGACAACCACGCTGAGGCCAAAAACCGCCAGCGGTACCAGCACACGGCCGGGCCGGCGGGCGCCGAGGCCACGGCTGGCCAGGGGCAGGCAGCCAAGCCGGTTGACGATTTCGGGCAGATCCTCGATGGCGCCCTGCAGCAGCAGGACATCGCCAGCGCGAAGATGAGTGGAGCCGATGCGCTGAACAATAGCACCGCCCTGGCGCGCCAGAGCTACCAGGGAAACACCGAAACGCCGGCGCAAACGCAGATAATCAGGTGTCAGACCCTCGACGCGGGCCCCCGGCGGCACAACCGCCTCGATCAAACCGACCTTGTCGGAACGCAGCATGGCCTCGGAAAGGTCAGAATCCGACAATGTCTCCAGGCCGGCCTCGGTATGCAATGTTTCAAGCACCGTGGCATCGGCGCGCACCAATATTATGTCGCCCTCACGCAATGTCATGCGACGGAGGTCGGCGACGTGGCGTTGGTTGTCGCGGATCAAACCAACGACGAGGAGTTCACCCCCGGCCATTTGTTCGAGGTCGGACATGGGGTAACCGACGAGCTTGGAACCGGCGGTAACTTTGGCCTCGGCGATGTAGTCGCGGATCTCGAACAAATCCTCGGCCGATTTGCGGCCATCGCGATCTTGGGGGACCAGGCGCCAGCCTATCAGGGTGACAAACAGAACCCCGACGACGGCCACGGGTAGTCCAACCATGGCAAAATCAAACATGCGAAAAGGCTCGTCGCTGACAGTGCTGCGGAAGCTGGCAATGATGATGTTGGGCGGCGTGCCGATGAGGGTGGTGAGGCCGCCAAGAATGGACGCAAAGGAGATCGGCATGAGTAAGCGCGACGGGCGTTTGGCGACGCGCATGGCGATAGGCATGACCAGGGCCAGGGCGCCGATGTTGTTCATGAACGCCGACAGGACGGCGGCGAGACCGCTGAGAGCGCCGATCTGTGCAAACTCCGTGCGTGCGCGCGCGGCGATCACGGCCGCCAGCCGATCGATCAGCCCGGACATCTGCAAAGCGCGGCTGATAACCAACACGGCGGCAACGGTGATCACCGCGGGATTGCCAAAGCCCATAAAAGCCGACTGGGTGGAGACCACGCCGACGATCACGCCAACAACCAATGCCAGCAGCGCCACCATGTCGTAGCGCAGTTTGCCCCACAGGAACATGGCCATAGTGGCGGCCAAAATGAGAAATATCAGGAGCTGGTCCTGGGTCATGGGCCGCTTGGCTCCCTTGCTGCCTGGCTCGTCACCAATTCACCCTGTGCGACTTCGCATAATTCGTGGAATGCATATTTCATTCCGCTTGTCACTTGAAACAAAATAGTCGTACTCTCCTAACATGGCGTCGCAAAATTCTTCGCCGGGGATGCGGGTGATGCCACCCGATTGTCAAGTGGCCGCGCCAGGGTCGCGTCGCGACCGCGAGTGAGGTGTACCTGCCCGGACCCCGCCCAACAATCAAATGCGACCTTAAGTAGGAGGAACGACAATGCAACGATTTACCGCAACAGCTAAATCCGCGTTGATCGCCGCAACCGGTTTGGCAGCCCTCACCAGCATTGGTGCCCTCTCGGCGCCGGCGTTCGCCGAGGTCGTGGAAAACGTAGAGTTGGTGACCTATACGCTATGGGCGCGGCAAGACATTTCCGGGCCCCTGCGGGCCGGCAACGTCGTCAAAGCGGCAGGGCTACTCAATGAAGCCCTCGCAGAGGAAGGTTCTAATCGACGCGTGCAAGTCGTGGTGCAGGAGAGCCCGGCGGCGGGGTTTGACGACGACGCGCTGCAACTCTTGCGGGTGTTCGGTATCGGCGAAGGGCCGGACCTCTTCATCCAATCCCATACGTGGATCTGTGCGTTCGAAAAAGAAGGCTTCGTGGCCAATCTCGAGGACCTCATACAAGCGAATGATTGGGCGTTCGGGACAATTTTCCCGACCCTTTGGGAATCGACCAAGTGCGGGGGCGACCGCTACGCCATACCCCAGGACGCCGAGGCCCGGATGTTCTTCTATAACAAGAAATTGATGCGCGAGGCCGGTATTTCCGAGGAAGATATCGAGAGCCTGCCGGCACGCGTGCTCGCCGGCGAGGTGACACTGGACGGCTTGTCCGACATCGCCAAGCAGGTCGTCGACAATACCAGTGCTGAATATGGAATCCTGCACCGGCCGTCGGTGGGTCCGGATTACATCATGGTCTTCAATTCCTACGGCAACAGCTTCAGCGATCCGGAAACCGGCAGCCTCTTGCTTGAACCGGAAAAGCTGGAAGCCGCCTTCGGCTGGTTCGAACGCAACGTGCAAATCGGCGTGACGCCGGCGAATAATACGGCGATGGAGTGGGGCGATATTCGAGAGGCCTTCTACACCCGGGACAACGCGGCGTTCTGGATGTACGGCATTTGGGACCTGGCCAGTCAAGCTTTCCCGATTTACGGCTTGCCGAAGGAGGAGGAAGCGTTCTTCAAGGATTGGGGCTGGACGGCGGTACCACCGGTGGTCGCGGGCGGCACGGCGAGCAGCCTGACACACCCGATCGTCTACGCGATGAGCTCGGAAGTGCAGGATAAGGACCTGGCGATCCGGCTGCTTGGGTTCGCGTCCGACGCCGATCTCAACACCGATCACGCGGTTACGACGGCCCACCTCGCCATCAGGTCGGAGCAGCTTGACGATCCTCGTTATCAGGCCGCATGGCCGGTGGCCCGGGCGACGGAACTTCTCGATATCACACAGTATCTTCCCAACAACGCTGGCTTCGCGGATCTCAACCGGGTCATTTACACCGCTTTGCAGGGCGTGGAAACTGGCAGCCTCAGTGCCGCGGAGGCCGCACAGTTTGTCGTTGACGAGGCCGAAGTTCAACTCGACGATGTGATCGTGCGTTAGACGGTCTCGAACAGGGCGCCTAAAGTTCGCGGGCGCCCTGTTTGCCGACCGCGCGGCAACGATCACCCAATAGGCTGACCAACTCGCGGGGTGAGAGGTATCGTGGGGGCGATTTCGGAAAGATTCGAGGCTATGCCGCACCGCCTGGCGTCGTCGAAGGCGCGGCAGCGGGTCAACATGATCGTCTTCCTGGGGCCGGCCATCCTCCTGACGCTCGCCTTCTTCGTCCTGCCGGTGATCGTCGACGTGGTCATATCCTTCACCGATATGGGTCGATCGCTGAGGATCAACGAATTTACCTTCAAGCAATATGAAAAAGTCTTCGTCGGCGACCGGCGGCTGGCGTCAGTCATTACGCTGACATTCGTGTATGCGTTCCTGACGCTGGCCATCTTCAATGTGACATTCGGGTTGATATTGGCCCTGCTAACAACGGCCATTCCAAAGGTCTCGGGCGGCTTCTTCCGCGGCGTCTGGCTGTTGCCGCGGATGAGCCCCTCGGTGCTCTACATCCTGCTTTGGGTCTGGGTCATCAGACCGTCCGACTCCGGCCTGCTCAATCAAGTCCTAAAGCAGATTTTTGGGGTCAAGGAGGTGGTCGATTTGCTGACCACCGCGCCGCTGGCGCTGATCGTCGTCTCGAACGGTTTCATCGGCGCCTCGATGGGCATGATCATCTTCACTTCGGCGATCCGCGGGATCCCGGAACATCTGTTTCATGCCGCGCGCGTCGATGGCGCGGGATCGCTGTCGATCGTCCGTCATATCACATTACCGGCACTGCGGTGGCCGATCAGCTTCATCACGATCTATCAGACATTGTCGCTGCTGGTCAGTTTCGAATATATCCTGCTGCTGACCAAGGGCGGGCCGTTCTTCGATACGACCGTGCTGGCGTTGTACATATACCGGCGCGCCTTCCAGAGCGGTCAGTATGCCTACGGCGCTGCCCTGGCCTTGTTCCTGATCATTCTCGGTGTCGTTGTGGCGATGCTCGGCTGGAAGTTCCTCGACATGAAGACGCTGCTGCAAAAGCCGCGCATCGAGGTGAACTGACCATGGCGATACCAGCCGTGCCGGCGGCGGTCACCCAGACCCATTGGGATCGATTGGCGATCCGCGCCAGATGGAAGCGGCGGGCCAAATCAACCGGCCTTTACAGCTTCCTCATCGCGGTCTCCATCCCGATCATGCTGCCGTATTTCTGGCTGGTGACGATCGCCTTCTCGGCCAAGCGCGGCGTCGCCGAAACCGAGGTGCTGTGGCTATCGATCTCGATCCTGGTGCCGACGTTGCTGGCGTATTGGATCTGGTCCATTTTCGCCCGCAACATCGGGCAGTTGCTGATGGGATTCCTGGCGGTTACCGCGGTCGGCGGCGCGGCCTTCGCGGTGTATGTCTTGCCGGAACTGCATCTGCGCAACTTTATTTTCATGGTGGAGACAAACTTTCCCGACGTGGTGCGCTCACGGGCGGGAGAAGTGTCGGGCGGCATTTCCTTCCCTAACGTTTGGCAGGCGTTCGCCAACTCACTTTACCTGGCCGGGGCGCAAACCGTCATTGTCGCCACCGTGGCGTCACTGGCCGCGTATTATTTGTCGCGGTTCCAATTCCCCGGGAGGGCGGCGATGCTGCGGTCGCTCCTGGTCCTGCACGCTTTCCCGGTGCTGACCCTGATCGTGCCGCTGTTCCTGCTGCTGAACTTCGTCGGTTTGCTCGATCAGATGCTGGGGGTGATCCTGGTCTTGGTGGGGTTCGAGCTGCCCTTCGCCATTTTCATCATGAAGGGGTTCTTCGACGCCGTGCCCTGGGACATCGAGATGAGCGCCCTGACCGATGGCGCCTCGCGGCGGCAAGCCTTCGTCAAAGTCGTGTTGCCGCAGGTGACGAACGGGATCATCGCAATCTCCGTGTTCTCCTTCATTCGTGGATGGGAGGAGTATATTTTTGTCTTTACCTTCCTGATCAAGAACACCAACTGGACGATGAGCCTGTATATGTTCTTCGTTCGGGACGATTTGATGGGTGTCGATTTCGGCGTTGTTTCGGCGGTCGGGGTTTTCTACCTGATACCGAGTCTGGTGCTGTATGTGGCGGCGCAGAAGTTCCTCATGCAGATGTCCGTCGGCGGCGTGAAGGGGTAGGAAAATGGCCCGTGTAGAATTTCGTCGGATCGAGAAGAGATTCGGCGATGTCGTCGTTATTCAGGATATGGACCTGGTCATCAACGATGGTGAATTCGTCGCCCTGCTGGGCCCGTCGGGCTGCGGCAAATCGACGAGCCTGTTCATGCTGGCCGGCATCTACATGCCGTCGGCCGGCGAGTTGCGTTTCGACGATTCCGTGGTCAATGAGGTCGAGGCGCGCGACCGCAATGTCGGCATCGTCTTCCAGTCCTATGCGCTGTATCCGCATATGACGGTCCAGAACAACATCATGTTTCCCCTGCGCTTCAAAGGTGTGCCGCGGGAGCAAGCCTTGCCAAAGGTGCGTGAGGCGGCCGAACTCGTGCATGTGGGCGAACTGCTGGACCGACGGCCGGCGCAACTGTCGGGCGGACAGCAGCAGCGCGTGGCGCTGGCGCGGGCGCTGATCAAGGAACCCCAGTTGCTGCTGCTCGATGAGCCGTTGTCGAACCTGGACGCAACGCTGCGGCTGACGATGCGCACGGAGATCAAGGCGCTGCAGGAAAGGCTCGGCGTCACCACCATTCTGGTCACCCATGATCAGCTCGAAGCGACGACCATGGCCGACCGCGTCATCTGCATGCGGGCGGGCCGCATAGAGCAAGTGGGCAGTCCGGACGATCTGTATTCGCGACCCGCCAGCCTGTTCGTCGCCAGCTTCATCGGCTCGCCGCCGATCAACCTGCTGACAGGACAGGCGCAGAATGGCGCCATCCGCGTCAAGGAGCTCAGTCTGCCATGTTCGGGTGGCGTGAGCGGCGAGGTGACCGTGGGCCTGCGGCCGGAGCATATGCATTTCGGGGACACCGGTATTCCCGGCCGGATTGCCCAACTTGAACCCATGGGCCGAGAGATCCTCTATGTCATCGACACGCCGGTCGGCCATGTCCGCATCCTGGAGGGCGGTTCGGTGGCGGCGCATCGGATCGGCGAAGCGGTCCATTTGGCCTTCGAGCCGGATGCGACGCTGGTGTTCGAGGCCGACACCGAGGCGCTGCTGCCAAACGCCCGCGTGCTGTTGCCCAACGGCGGCGCAGCCGCCGCGTAGCTCCCCCATACACGGTCAAAAATGAATCTCTTAACACTTTGGCAATCGGCGCGGCGTATATGGCGCCTGATTTGGCCGGTGATCGGCCGGCAGGAAACCTGAAGGGACCTCTAATCATCATGTTCGAACTTCTCGCGTCGCGGTCGGGCCGCGTTCATGTTTGCGGACACCGCGGCCACTCGATCGGCGCGCCGGAAAACACCCTCGCCGCCTTCAAGCGCACCAAAGAGCTCGGCGGCTCGTCGTGCGAGATCGATGTGGTGCTCAGTCAAGACAATGAGATCGTCGTTCTGCACGACATCACCTTGGACCGGACGACGAACGGCAAGGGTTTCGCGGCCGATATGCCGGCATCCCAGATCACCAAACTCGACGCCGGCAGCTCGTTCTCAGCCGAACATGCCGGGGAAAGCGTGCCGCTGCTGCGCGACACCCTGGTCTTCGCGAAGGAGGAGGAGATGGGGCTGCATATCGAGATCAAGGACAGCCGCAATGAAGATGCCCTGATCGACCGTCTCGGTGTCCTGGTGGAAGAAACCCAAACCCGTGACTGGATTGTCGTCATTTCGTTCGATCACCAGCAATTGCTGAAGGCTAAGGAGCGCATCCCCGCTATCCGCACCGAGGGCATTACCCATGCCCGGCACCACGACCCGGCAGGCCTGGTGCGCGGCGCCAAGCTTGATTCCGTCTCCGTGGAACTGGGGTGCTTCAATGGGGAAGACGCCGCCGCCATTCATGGCGCGGGAGTCGCCATCCGGTGTCATGTACCCGTGCCGAGCGAGTTGGAGAAGCTGGAGCACTACGGCTGGAATGTCCGACAGGAGGTCGGTGAAATGCTGAGTGCGGGCTGCATGGACAGCGTCTCGGGCGATGACGTCGCCTATTTGCGTGCCCTGGTTGACGATTTTCCGCTCGCCAAAGCGGCCTAGGGCGACCCAGCGGTTCCGGCCAGTTTAGAAGCGATCCCTTCTAAAGCTATCGGCGTGTTGGTGGTTATCTGGTCGACGCCGAGTTGCAAGCATTGGCGCAGCGCCGGCGTGGCATCCGGCCTGCCGTCATCGATCGTCCAACAGTCAATACTGAAGCCAAGTCCGTGCAGGGCGGCAATAATGTCGAAACCCGCGTCAAGAAGACTGCCGACAAGGCGATAATATAAATAGATCATCTGCGCGTCAGGGGCTTGGCGCGCAATAGACCGGCAAAAAGCCTGGTTCGCTCCAGGTTCGTCGAAATCCCAACGCCGTGACTGCTCGGACGGGTCATGGCCGAAACCGAGGCCGGCGATGCCGCCGCCTAATTGCTGGACCGCCGCCCAATCAAAGGCGCTGAGCAACAGACGCGAGGCGACCGGGTTCACGGTCGCCGCGAAACGATCGCAGACGGCGGCGCTGAGGACAGTATGCTGCTCCTGGAGATCGAGTTGGAGACGGGCCGCGCCATCGACATCGGGGCTTGCCGCGATCAGTGCCACGACCTCAGAAAGCAGCAGGGGCGGCGATTGAGTGGGCGTGCCATCGGGTGTGCGCATGGCCAAGCGGCTTATAGCGTCGGCATCGAGAGCGCGAACCGGCCCGCTGCCGGTGGTCTCCTGGTCCAAATGCTCATCGTGCAGGCAGACGAAATTGCCGCAAGCCAGCAAGCGCAAATCGACTTCCATGCTGGCGCCGAGGGCGAGGCCGCGCACCAGGTTTTCACGCAAGAACGGCGCCTGGGCGCCGTGACGGCGCAATTTGTGCCATTTCAGCCGGGTGCTCGCCGAGCCGGGCAGATACACGCCCTCGCCGCGATACCGATGCGACATTGAGACCTCCGATAGCGCGGCGGCGAATTAACCGGCGTGATCGGCGTAGCCGAAACCGAAAGCCTCAAGCACCGGTTGCATCTGCTTGGCGCTCAGAATGTGTGGCTTACCGGCCTGACAAGCGTGCCAATATTGACGGGCCAGGGCTTCGACTTCGACCGCAAGCCACATGGCGCGCTCGAGATTGGCGCCAAAGCAGATCATGCCATGGGTGCCGAGCAAGCAGGCCGTGCGATCGCGCAAAGCGGTCAGCATGTGGTCGGAGAGTTCCTGGGTGCCGAAAGTAGCGTAGTCCGCGCAACGGATGTCGGTGCCGCCGGCCGCGGCAATCATGTAGTGAAAGGCTGGAATATCCTTGCGCAAGCAAGAAAGGGCGGTGCAAAAAGTGGGGTGAGCGTGGACAACCGCCTGGGCTTCCGGGCGGGCTGCATAAATATCAAGATGCATGCGCCACTCGCTCGACGGCTTAACGTCACCCTGGTAGCTGCCATCGAGGCGCACGGGGACGATCTGCGATGGGCTCGTCCGGTCATAAGGAATTGCCGAAGGGGAGATGAGAAACCCACCGGCAATGCGGGCGCTGATGTTGCCGGAGGTCCCTTGGTTGATGCCCAGGCCGTTCATTTGAAGGCAGGCGTCGATGATTTCCCGACGCAGTTTCTGGTGTTTGGGCTGTGCCATTTTCGTTCCTCGCTCCGGGTCGGTCCTCTTTGGGACCATTCGCGACCCCCGCAATAGGGTGCCGCCCCGGTCTTCGCAAGACCCAAATCTGTTGTTTTGGCGTGTTTGCCGGCGGCAAAGCGGTGTCCAGACTTCCTGGAAACAACTTAGGATAGCGTGGCGCGCCGCTCTCCCCTGACGAACATGAGCGCGCCAGTGTCGCTAACGGCGGCGATATGGGGCATCCCCGGGGCCATGAGTTGATAGTCGCCGGCGGACAACTCGATGGATCCAAGACGCACGGACCCCTCAAGAATGACGCATTCCTCAACCATTTCGTGCTCGTGGGCGGGAAAAACAGCGCCCTTGGCAGACCGTATCAGAGACGATTGCATCTTTGTCTCGCGATCGAAAAGCAGGATTTTTCTCTCGATGCCAGGCGAGATGGTCCGCCATACGCCGCCGTCTGAATGAATAGTGACGGACCCGGGCATTTTTCCCCGGCGCTGAGACGGAAGCCCATGATCAATGCGATCCCAGAGGTCCGCCGGCGGGATTCTCAAGCCAGCGGTCCAGAGACTGCGCGTTCCAAATGACCTCCGAATCCTTAAGCGCCGCGGAATAGCTGAAATCGGGGAGACTGCCGGCCCGGCGTCCGAAAACACCGCGATGACGCGGCCCGATGCGGTTCTTTTCAATGGCGTGGCAGGCGGCGCATTTTGCCTTGTATAGAGCCTCTCCTTGGCTGGGGTCGTCAGCCTGGGCGGCCGGCGCGCTGATGATGGCGCGGATGGCCCCGGTCAAGACATCGCGATGCTCCTTAGTGTTGGCTTTGAAACAGCACCGCGGTTTGTAGAACCGCCGGCTGCAGCAAACCGCTTTCGGCACCGAGTTGGTAGGTGCCGATGGCCTCATGCTCGAGGGCGAGGGCGACATTGAGGATGGCGACGTCCTGGGCCATGTCACCCTCTTTCATGGCCGCGCTGGCCAGGGAACCGCAACCGGCCAGAAGGACGACCGCCGCCGATGACAGGGTTGCCTTGCCAGCACCGGACAGGAAAAGCCGACGGGAGGGCAGATAGGGCCGCGATAGGCGGGCGCTCAGCCTGGCGCGCGGCGGCGCTGACCAAGATTGGGTGATGGGGCGCGTTCGTGGCGCCCCCTAAGGGGCATGGCAGGGGTGATGCCGGGATCCTATGCTATTTCGGGACTTTGGCCGGGGAAGGGCATCGATATGAAAATCTGGGCGATAACCGTTGTCATGCTTGCGTTCTTGGGCCAGCCGGCGATGGCGGCGGAATGGCCGAAACCGGAAGCGTCCTACAGCGCGCAGCGGGTAATGGAAAGCGACGGCGCAGAGTTGATGACGGGCCAAATCTACCACGACCGCGGCAAGGAGCGGTGGGAGTCCAATATGGGCGGTATGGCGCAAGTGAGGATCATGCGCCCGGACCTGGGCAAGCTGCTCATGTACATGCCGCAATTGAACATGGCCATCGAGATGCCGCTGGGCGAGGATATGCAATTCGGGCCACCGCCGGCCGATTATGACGGGCCGGAACCGCAAGTGGTGGGGCGCGAGCAAGTGAGCGGAGAAGACACAACGGTGTACCGGACCGAAGTCGACGACCCGCAAGACGGTCTCTTCGTCGTGACCTCCTGGGTTACCGATGACGGTGTTGTCATGCGCATGGAAGGCAAAGGCACGCAAGGCAATTTCGCGATGTATCTGGAAGGCCTGTCACGCGGGCCGCAAGACGCCGCCTTGTTCGAACTGCCGCCGGACGCGCAGATGATGCCGATGAACCCGGCCTTGCTCGAGCAGTTCAAATAAGGGCGATGGGTGGCCGGCGCGCCCGCCATCAATTCGTGGCCGTCCGGTAGATCCTGGGCGGATCTACTCGGGAGGTCTTTGGTCGGTCAAGTTGGTTTGGCGATCATGTTGGCGAAAAGGCGGAAGGCGCCGGGGACGAGGAAGTCCATCTGGTAGTGCAGGATCAATCCCGTGTGGGTATGGCGCCCCTTGCCAATGCGGGCCGAAAGCAAGGCGCCCTGGTGGGGCTCTTCGCCGGGATCGGCCATGGCGACGAGGGGCGTATAGGCATCGTCCCAGGCCGAAGCGAAATAAAGCCCGCGCTCCTTTACCCAGTCGGCCCAGTCCGCTGGGCCAATGGTGTTGGGGGTGGTCAGCAGCGGATGGTCCGGCGCCAGAACCGAGACCTGGGCGGCGGGATCGGTGACGCGCCAGCGCAGCGAAGGCTGGCCGATCTTTAAGTAGCGTGGTGGTGTCCGTTGCGGGTCCCAATTGTCCCAGGGGCGGTGATAGAGGGTGATCAGATTGCCGCCGGCCTCGACAAAATCATGCAGACGGGCGATCGCCGCCAAGGCGTCAGGGCGGCTGCGGAAGCCGAAAATGCCGATGACGATGGTGTCATAGTGCTGCAAATCTCCGGTGGCGAGGAAATCTCCGGGGAGCAAGTCAACACGGACACCCAGTTGGCGCAGCCAATAATGCGCCCGGTCGGAGCCGGAATCGACATAACCGACTTTGACGTCAGGGACCAATGCCGACAAGGACTGCACCGTCACTCGCGCCGGCATAACCCTGTAACTGTTGCGAATATGCGGATAGGCCACGGGGCGGACGGTGCGGTCGGAACGCGCCGCCGCGGCATTCTCCCGGGTGGCGACCACGTCGATGGTGGTGCGATGGGTGCCTGGCGTGGCCGCCGGTGGAGTCAGGGTAAAGCTGGCGCTGGCAACCGCACCAGGTGCGGCCAGCGATACTGGCACGGCGGCGGGCGCGACGGCCCAGCCATGGGGAACGCGGAGCCGGACGGTGGTGTCAATTTCGCTGGCTATATTGCTGAGCGCCTTGACGTCGATGACGAGGGGACTCGCCGGGCCCTGGATATTGTGAATCACGCCGGTGGGTTCAATTTCCAGCGACACTGGCGGCAACACCGCCAATGTCTGCTCAAGGGCCACCGGGACGGTGATGCGCTGGCCACCGGCGGTGTAGGTGAGGCTACCGGCAACGGGATCATCGGCCCGATCCGGCCGCGTGTGGAAACGATAGGGGAAGAAAAACGCGGCATCGCCGGGGGCTGATACCCGGAGGGCGGCGGTCAGGCGATTACCTGCCGCGAGGGAAGCGGCGGTCACGCCGGCACTCTCGGCGTGCCAGCCGTCGGTGACGTCGAGGCAGAGGGAGAGGCCAGAAATGGCGATGTCGGCGCCGGCAAAAACCGACAAATTTACCGTCGTCGTCTCGCCCGGGCTGAGTTCGTAGCGGTCGGCCTCGGCGTGGCAGATCAACAGGCAAGCGTTGAAACTGGCGCGGCAGAGCTGCTCCTGCTTGATGGTCAGACGATGGGCGATGTCACGGGCGATCTCGGTATCGTCGGCCTGTAGTTTTTCGCTGGCGGCACGGATGCGGCCGAGGGCGCGATGAAGGGCCTCGGCGACGCCGGTATTGGCGGGAAAGGCGGCGAAGGCGGCGTCAATGGCGGCTTGAGCGGCAACCAAGTGGCCGGCCAGGGCGGCATCGGCGGTCAGACCGGCGAGGTCGGTAAGGGTCCGGGGCAAACCATCGAAAATGCCGGTCTCGGTCTCGGGGATGTTGTCGAGAGCGCAATATTTGCGGTGCAGAGGCACGCTATCGGGTTTGGCCTCGGCCCAATGGCCCATGCCCTGGGTGCGGTGAAAGACCCGCGACCATTGGGCGATCTGGGCATAGGTGGCACCGTGGACAGGGTCGAATTTGCCGACATCAACCGACAAGGTGGCATTGGGCGGCGGCACTTCGTCATCATAAGCGCCGCCGGCACCGGACCAGGCCGGCAAGTAGAATTTTTTGACTTGCCATGGCCGCAGTCCGGCGGCCAGCTGTTGGGGAAAGGCGTTGGGGTCGGCGGCCAGGGCGATCGCTTCCTCGGTGGCGACAGTGATCGCCCGGTGGTGGCCGTGCTGACCGGGAATATCGAGAAATGTCGGCGCCATGACGTCAGGCCGCTCGGTGCGAATGGCCCGCACCAAGCCGGCGACCGTGCGCTCACGGCCCCAATGTTCGAAGGTCTCGGTGGCGGATTTGGAAAGGCCGAAATCGAATATCGGCCCGTCAAATTCCTCGTTGAGCCAATAAAGCTGCATATCCAGGACCTTGGCCGCCTGCTCCATCTCGCGGGTGCGCAAGACACCCAAGGTGGCGCGCAACTCGGTACCGATATCGTTCTGGCCGCCCTCGCCGCGGACGGCGCAAACATAACTCACCCGGACACCGTCGCCCCGCGACAAGCGGGCTAGCAGGCGGCTGGTTTCGTCGTCGGGATGGGCCCCGGTCTGCATGAAGCTGCCGACCGAGCGCAGGGGCACGAGGCTGTCCCACAAGCTAGCGATGGCGCTTTGCGAGGCTTGGCGCATGATCCGTAGCTGGCTGGGCGTCACGCGGATCGCTCCCGTCGCTATGAGGCTGAATCAGCGGTGGTCCGGTCGCTCTTCAACAGCATTTGCAGACGCGGACTCATCATCGCGAACAAAGGCAGAACGGCGGCACCCAAAGCGGTGGCCGCGGTGCCGGCGGTGGCCCGTATCAGCCTTGGGTGCCGGCGATCGCGGCGACTGCTGACCGATGGGTTGAGGGGCTCCAGGCGCTGCAACAGAGCCGTCATGACATTGTCGGGCAAATAACCGCCGAGCAGAATTGATTCGGGGTCGAACAGGTTCTCGATATTGGTGATGGCAGTGCGCAGCTGAATCGCGGCGAGATCGATCCAGCGCGTCAGATCGGGGTCGCTGTCGTCAAACAGCTGACCGACATCCGCCGCCGAGCGCGCCGGCTTGCCAGCCTCGTGCAGGGCGGCGAAGGCGGCATGAAGGGAAACATATTGTTCCAGGCAGCCGTGGTTGCCGCAGGGACAGGGACTGCCGCCGGGCACCACAATCATATGCCCGATCTCGCCGGCATTGCCCCAGGCGCCCTTATAGGGCTGACCGTCCAAGATCATACCCGAGCCCAGACCGGTGCCGATGAAGAGATAGAAAAAATGTTGCAAGTCGCGCGCGGCGCCGTAAAAACGTTCGCCAACGGCGGCGGCCATGGCATCATTCTCGACCAGGACCGGCAGGCCGACATGGGCGGTCAGGGCGGCACTGACATCGATCCCGGACCAGCCAGGCAGCGTCGTCGGCCCGACGGATGTGAGCCCATCGACCTCAAACGGGCCGGGCATGACGACACCGACGCCAAATATACGCTCGCGGGCCAGGTGGGCCTGCGCAACAATGTCCTCGACGACCGCCGCCATGAGCGGCAAGGCTTCCGCCGGGACCGGGTTCTCGACGACGATATCGCGGCGCTGCAGGATGTCACCGGTCAAATTCACCAACACGGCGATCAGATGCTGGCGATCGATCTGCAGGCCGACCGTGTAACCGCCATCGGGGTTGATGGAGAGGTCCTTGGGCGGCTGACCGCGCTTGACCCGCCGCCGGCCGTCGTTGCGTAACAGGCCCAAGGTTTCCAGTTCACGGGCGATGTTGGACACGGTTTGCGGCGACAGGGAGGTGGCGCGGGCAATCTCAGCGCGGGATATGGGCCCGGTCAGGCGCACGGCCTCCAAGACCACACGCCGGTTGTAGGACCGGGTCTGTTCTATGTTGGAACCATTGAGCAACATGGCCAGGACACGCCTTTTTCGCCGCCAAATCGGCGGAACTTGGCTTCAAATTATTAAATCAATATGATCGATTTATTGACAGAAGTCACGAATTGACGTGACAATAGCGGCCAAGAGGTTGGGTGCCGGGCCTTTTCATAAGAGGTGAGAAAGCTTGCCGTCGCCCAACCACGGTGTAGAAGCAGTTGATGGTGCCAACGGCCGCATGGCGCCCGGGTCAAGCGGTCCCAGAAGGTGCCAGACAACGATTAAGCGGAGGATCGGAATGAATAAATTTACCAAAACCCTGCTGGCAGGCGCCGTCGCGGCAGGGCTTGGCGCCGGCGCGGCCGTGCCGGCCAGCGCGCAAACCGAGATCACTTATTGGCAGTACAGCTTTGGCTCCCGTGTGGACGCGATCGATGCGTTGATCGAGCAGTTCGAGGCGGCAAACCCGGACATCAAGGTCAATCAGGTGAATTTCCCTTACGCGGATTACCGGGTCAAGGTATCCGCGGCGATCCCGGCCGGCGAGGGCCCGGATGTCGTGCAACTATTCTACGGCTGGCTTGATGCCTACCGGAACGCCGGGTTGCTGTCACCGCTGCCGGCGTCACTGACCAGAGACGTGGCCACGGACTTCTTCCCGATGGTCTCTTCGATGAATGTCGACGGCGAATTCTGGGGACTGCCAACAGCGGTGCGGTCGCTGGCGTTGTTCTACAACACCGATTTGTTCGAAGAAGCGGGGCTCAGCGGGCCGCCGGAGACACTCGACGAATTGGTGTCCATGGCCAAGAAACTGACCAAGCGCGACGATAAAGGCAATCTTCAGCAAGTCGGCATCACCGTCGCCCCGGCCGGCCAAGATCATCATTGGTGGCGTGAGGTTCTGGTGCGCCAGTTCGGTGGCGTGCCCTATTCCGACGACGGCCGCACGGTGACATATAACAGCGAGGCCGGTATCGCGGCCCTGCAATTCTATGTGGACCTGGTGGGCGAAGACGGGGTCAGCGAAATCGGCTTCCTGACCGACGGGCAGACGGCGTTCAAAGCCGGCAAAGCGGGGATGACCATCGACGGATCGTTCCGGCTCGCCTCGTTCAACAAGCAGCGCGGCCTCAACTACGCCATCACCGAATTGCCGTCCTACAAGGGCAACCGCTTCAACTACTCTTCCTATTGGGTCAACGGCCTGGCGGCCAAGTCCGAAGGCGAGCAGCGGGTGGCGGCGGAGAAGTTCCTGGCCTTCATCACCACCAACGACGCCATGCAGCTGTGGCTGGATACGGTGGGCGAACTGCCGGCGCGACCGGAGATCGCCCTGGTGGATGCGAACAAGAATGACGAACGATTCGGTCCGTTCGTGCGCGGGCTGGCCTATGCCAACGCCACCCAATTCGTCGACGAGGCGGCACAGCGCCAGATCATGGTCGATATGGTGGATAATGTGACCATCAAGGGCTTGAGCGCGGCGGACGCCATCGCCATTGCCGCCGAAGAAGAGCAAAAGCTGCTCGACAAGTTCTACGGCAGCTGATTCAGCCTACAATGTCTTGATCCCGAGGTCCGGGACTATTCCCGGGCCTCGGACCAGGCCCCATTCGCCGAACATGCAGGGGATGGCGCATGAGCTTGCAATCGAGCCGCGAACCGTTTGACAGCGGTACACCGGGCGTCGTGGCCGGGGGTGTGAAAGGCTTTACGGTGGCCGAGAAAAAGGCCGTTTGGGCCTGGATCTTTCTGGCGCTGCCGATTGTGTTCTATGTGGGGATCCGTTTCTACCCGACGTTCAGTGCTTTTATAATCTCATTCACGGACTGGAATATCGTCGGCGACAAGAATTTCATCGGCCTCGAAAATTACATCCGCCTGACGCAGGATGCGGTGTTCTGGAAAGTCCTGGTCAATACCCTGCTCTACGGCATTATAGGCTTGCCGGTCAGTCTGATCCTGGCATTCGTGGTGGCCTATTATCTGGACCAAGTGCGGTTCATGCATGGCTTTATCCGGGCGCTGTATTTCCTGCCCTTTCTGACGACCGCAGCGGCCATGGGCTGGGTTTGGCGGTGGTTCTATCAACCGGTCCCGGTTGGTGTGTTCAATCTCATCCTGGTGGATTTCGGGTTCGACCAGCAGCCCTTCCTGCGTTCGACCACGCAGGCGCTGCCGGCGGTTCTGGCACCGGCGATCTGGGCCGGGTTGGGGTTCCAGATCGTCATTTTTCTCGCCGGTCTGCGGGCTATTCCCAGCACCTATTACGAAGCGGCGAAAATCGATGGTGCCGGTGCCTGGCTCATTTTGCGGGAAATAACGGTGCCGCTGCTGAAACCGACGACGGTGTTTCTGATCGTCATCAGTACGATCGGATTCCTGCGCATCTTCGATCAAGTTTTCAACATCACCAATCAGGGCGATGGCGGGCCCCTGAACGCGACCAAGCCGATGGTGCTCTATATTTTCGAGACGGCGTTCGACAGTTTCGATATGGGGTATGCGACGGCGCAGACCGTTATTTTGTTCTTGATGCTGCTGGTGATCACGCTGCTGCAGCTCTGGTATTTGAGGAAAAAATGAGCGCCGAGGCGATCGCCACCCCGCTGACCGACGCTTCCGACCGGCTGAGCCGGCCGTTGCTGCGGCCGAGCAAGGTGCTGATGTGGTCGGTGCTGATGGTCGGCGGCCTGCTGATGGTGCTGCCGTTCATCTTCATGGTGTCCACCTCGTTGAAATTCAACAACGAAATCTATGAATTGTCGCTGCTGCCAAAAGAGCCGACCTGGTCGAATTATCAATTCCTGTTCGAAGAAACGCGGTTCTTCCGTTGGTTCGTGAACTCGCTGATTATCGCCACGATCACCACGGTGTCGGTGCTGTTTTTCGATAGCCTGGTTGGCTACACCTTGGCGAAGTTCAAGTTTCGCGGCCGGATATTCGTTTTTGTCGCCATTCTGTCAACGCTGATGATCCCCACCGAGATGCTGATTATTCCGTGGTTTCTGCTGTCGCGGGATCTCGGCTGGCTGGATAGTTATTGGGGCATCATGTTTCCCGGCATGATGACGGGTTTTGGTACGTTCCTGATGAAACAGTTTTTCGAATCCGTGCCGGACGATTTTCTCGATGCCGCGCGCATCGACGGGCTGAACGAATTTCAGATCTGGTGGGAAGTGGCCATGCCGTTGGTCAAACCGGCGCTGGCGGCGCTGGCGATCTTCATCTTTCTAGGCAATTGGACGGCATTCCTGTGGCCGCTGATCGTGACCACCTCGGAAGACCTCTACACCATCCCCGTGGGCTTCGCGGCGTTCTCGGGCGAATTCACCACGGACTGGGAGCTGATCATGACCGGGGCGACGGTGGCGACGTTGCCGACGCTGCTGATTTTTATCATGTTCCAAAAATTCATTATCCGTGGCGTCATGCTCACCGGCCTCAAGGGCTAAACCCAAGGTGCGGACCCATGGTGGCGGATAACAGCCAGTTTCCCGCCGATGTCTACAAGGACACGGTGCTGGCACCCTTGTTCGACGGGTCGAAGGTGCATTTCATCGGCGATCTCATGCGGATCAATTTCGCCCATGGGGTGATGCTGGCGGAGCAGGATATTTGCGCGGCCGAGGCGATGACCAAAATCCTCGCGGCCCTGCGGCGGATCGAGGGGGAACTGGACCCGGAAGCCATGGCCTATAGCGGCGATTTCGAAGATTTGTTTTTCTATGTGGAAGGCGAATTGACGAAGCAGCTGGGCGCCGATCTGGCGGGCATGCTGCATACCGGGCGCAGCCGCAACGACATGGACCACACGGTCTTCAAGATGCAACTGAAACGGCGGCTGGCCAGCCTATTGGGCCGGCTTGGCGAGCTTATCGACATTCTCGAAGGGGTGGCGAGCCGCAACCGGGATACGCTCGTCGTCGCCTACACCCATGGTCAGCCGGCACAGCCGACGACTTACGGCCATTATCTGGCGGCGTTCATCGAAGTGCTGCTGCGTGATTTCGGGCGCCTGCTGCACGCCGCCGGGGCGCTCGATCTGTGCAGCATGGGGGCGGCGGCGATCACCACGACAGGGTTTGCCATCAACCGCGAGCGCATGGCCGACTTGCTGGGCTTCGCACAAGCGCAGGAAAATTCCTATGGCTGCATCGCCGCCTGTGACTACATCACCGGCGTCTACAGCGCCATGCAGGTGATGTTTATCAATATCGGCCGCTTCGTGCAGGATCTCAATCAGTGGACGGGGTTCGAGAACGGCCAGCTCACCGTGCCCAATGCCTATGTGCAGGTCAGTTCGATCATGCCACAGAAACGCAATCCGGTGCCGGTGGAGCATTTGCGTTTGATCAGCTCACTGGGAGCGGGGCATTGCGCGACCATCATCAACGTCATGCACAACACGCCCTTCACCGATATGAACGATAGCGAAGGGGAAGTTCAGATCGCCGGCTATGGCGCGTTCGATACCGCCGAGCGGGCGCTGGCGTTGCTGGCGGGCCTGGTGGGCGCGGTTAAAATAGACGAGGAACGGGTGCGGCAGCAGATGGAAAAAAGCTGCATCACTATTACCGAACTTGCCGACTCCCTGGTGCGGGTCGAGGGCATCTCGTTCCGCCAGGCCCATGGCGTGTCGGGGGTGCTGGCGCGCCATGTGGTCGACACCGGGTCGCGTTTGAGCCAGGTCAAGTTCGAGGCTTTCGTCAAGGCCTTTGGCGACCAGATCGGCCGGCCGCCAAAACTGAGCGAGAGTGAGTTCCGGCGCCTGCTGACGCCGGAACATTTCATCGCCGTGCGGGAGAGGCCGGGCGGCCCGGGCGCCGCGGCGCTGAAGGCCAGCCTGGCCGGGTACCGGGCAACACTGGCGGGGCTGCGCGGCGAGGCCAACAAACTGAACCAGAGCATGGCGGCGGCGGATGCGCGGCTGCGGGCGGCGGTTGACCGCTATGTCACGGCTCATACCTAGGAGCGCTAGATGGCGAGCGTATCGATCCGCAAAGTCTATAAATCCTATGGCAAGGTGCAAGTAATCCACGGCCTGGATCTGGAGATCGCCCATAACGAGTTCGTGGTGCTTATCGGTCCGTCGGGGTGCGGCAAGTCGACGATGCTGCGCATGATCGCCGGGCTGGAGGATATTACCGGCGGGGAAATTCACATTGGCGAGCGCGTGGTCAACAATGTGGAGCCGAAGAACCGGAATATCGCCATGGTGTTCCAGAATTACGCGCTCTATCCCCATATGACCGTGTTCAAGAATATTTCCTTCGGGCTGCGGGCGGCAAAATTGCCGAAACACGAGGTCGAGAAGAAGGTGGCCGAGGCGGCGCGCATTCTCGGCCTGGAGGATTTGCTGCTGCGGCGGCCATCGGAGCTTTCCGGCGGCCAGCGACAGCGGGTCTCCATGGGCCGGGCCATTGTGCGGGACCCGCAAGTGTTCCTGTTCGATGAACCGCTGTCCAATTTGGACGCCACGCTGCGCCATCAAATGCGCACGGAAATCAAACTGCTGCACCAGAAGGTGGCGACGACGATCGTCTATGTCACCCATGATCAGATCGAAGCGATGACCCTGGCGGACCGTATCGTCATCATGCGCGACGGCCATATTCAGCAAGTGGGCAAACCTGGTGAACTCTATCACAACCCCAAAAATACTTTCGTCGCCGGCTTCATCGGCAGCCCGAAGATGAATATGCTGCCCGGCGAAGCGCGTTCACATAACGGCGCCCCGCATCTCGCCTTGGGCGAGGATTTGCTGATCCCCTTGCCCGATCGCGGCGCTCACTTGCGCGAGGGGCAACGCGTGATCATGGGAATCCGCCCCGAGGATGTGGTCATGGTGAACGGCCAGGCGCCGGGGGCCAACTCGTGGCTGCATGACGCGCGCATCAATGTGGTGGAGCCGTTAGGCTCGGAATCCCTGCTTATCCTGGAATTGGGCGGGCAAAGTTTCACCGGCAAATGCGCCGGCCGGATCGAGCCGGCCGCCGGGACGACCGCCCAATTCGCGCTCAATCTAGAGAATATGCATCTGTTCGATCACGAGAGCGAACAGGCGATCAACTAGACCGCCCGCGGGTGGTAGGATCGGGTAGTGGGTTTACGACGGATGTCGGCTCAAATTATTAGATTTAATAAGTTTAATGATGGTCTTGCTAAATTTACTAAACCCTCTAAATTGGATGTATGGATCGCCGACTGAACCCCTATGCACCTGGCGCCGGCTTGCAGCCCCCTGAGCTCGCTGGCCGAGACGCTCTTCTCGAAGACGCTACCATCGATATGGAGCGGGTCCTGAACCGGCGCCCGACCAGGGGCATGATGCTGCTTGGCTTGAGAGGCGTCGGCAAGACAGTATTATTGAACCGACTTTACGCAGAGGCAGATAAAATGGGCTTCGAAACTGCAAAGATCGAAGCACCAGAGGGTGGCGCATTGCCGGCGCTCCTAGCGCCTGAGCTTCGGCGGATCATATATAGCCTAGACATGAGGAAGGCGGCGGGGCGGAATTTGCGACAAGCCGTGTCCCTGCTCAGAAATTTCGCGACGGCGTTCAAGGTGACGATCGGCGACGTCGACTTCGGAATAGCGCCAACGCGGGGCCAGGCTGACAGTGGAAACCTAGAGCAAGATCTACCACATCTTCTGATCGCGGTGGCTGAGGCGGCCACCGAGCGCGATACGGCTATCGGAATATTCCTGGATGAAGTGCAATATCTCTCCAATATAGAACTTGCAGCGGTCGTGGTAGCATGTCACGAGCTTGCCCAGCGAAATCTGCCCCTCCTTTTCATTGGCGCAGGGTTGCCGCAGATTCCAGCGCTAGCCGGGAATGCCAAGTCATACGCCGAGCGCCTTTTCAACTATCCACAAGTCGATCAGCTGGATCCTGAGGCAGCGCGGTCAGCGCTTATCAAACCTGCAACCGGCGCCGGCGTACAGTTTTCCAACGACGCTGTCGCGGAAATCCTGCGAATTACCGAATGCTACCCCTATTTTATCCAAGAGTGGGGCTTTCACGTTTGGAATGCCGCCCCGTCTAGTCCGATATCTGCCGAGTATGTCACGGAGGCGACACCGGCCATTATTGCCCATCTGGACGCCAACTTCTTCCGAGTGCGGTTCGATCGCCTTACTGTATTGCAGCAGAAGTATCTACGCGCGATGGCCGAACTCGGCCCCGGTCCCCACAAGACAGGAGATATTGCGGTAACCCTCGGAGTCGAGGCGACAGCAGTCGCCACTGTGCGACAACAATTGATCAGCAAGGGTATGGTGTGGAGCCAACGGC